>DATFVL010000131.1 GCA_035260325.1 Candidatus Methylomirabilota bacterium
GGGGGAGCGGGTCTCATGCTGGCCGTCTCGCGGCGAGCAAGCGTGGCTCTCCCCGAACGCCGATCATCTCGCCCCACTTTCCTCTCTCCACCTGACGAGAGCCGCAGACTTTCCGTCTCGGGGGAGGGTAGGCCAGTGAGCAAGCCGTTCGCGGGCGTCCGGATCCTCGACTTCACGCGCTACCTCGCCGGCCCGTACGGGACCTACCAGCTGGCGCTCCTCGGCGCCGACGTCGTGAAGATCGAGTCGCGCGACGGCGACGAGACGCGGAGCCAGGCGATCAGCCCGGAGTGGGCGGCGCGCAAGATGCCGCCGTCGTTTCTCGCGGTGAACGGCAACAAGCGCAGCGTCACCCTCGACCTCCGGCGGCCCGAGGCGGTGGACGTCGTCAAGCGGCTCGTCGCCCGGACCGACGTCGTGTGGGAGAACTTCCGGCCGGGCGTCATGGACCGGCTCGGGCTCGGCTACGCGGCGCTCTCCGCCATCAACCCGCGGCTCGTGTACTGTGCGGTCTCGGGCTTCGGCCACACGGGGCCGGAGCGGACGACCGCCGCGTTCGACGGCAAGCTGCAGGCGATGTCCGGCATCATGTCGATCACGGGCGAGCCGGCCGGCGGCCCGATGCGCGCCGGGTTCGCCCTCTGCGACACGATCGGCGGCATGACGGCGGCGCTCGCGGTGGCGAGCGCGCTCTACCAGCGCACGCACACCGGCCGTGGCCAGTTCGTGGACGTCGCCATGCTGGACGCCGCGCTCGCCTTCATCCCGGGCCCGGTCTCCGAGTACACCGTGGCCGGCATCGCGCAGGGGCAGATCGGCAACGGCTCGGTGAGCCGCAAGCCGACCGCGAACCGGTTCCGGGCACGGGACGGCTTCATCGTCCTCGCCGTGCTGACGGAAAAGCAGTTCGTGAGCCTCATGCGCACGCTCGGGCGCGCCGACGCGCTCGACGATCCGCGGTTCAAGGACTGGGCGGCGCGCACGGAGCACCAGGCGGCGCTCCGCGAGGTCATCGAGGCGGCGCTCGCGACCGACGACCCCAAGGCGTGGGAGGCGCGGCTGACGGCGGCGGACGTGCCGTGCGCCTGCATCTGGAAGATCGAGGAGATCGTGCGGCACCCGCAGCTCGAGCACCGCGACGTGCTGCAGACGGTCGACTCGCGCTACGGCCCGCTGCGGCTCGTGGCCGCGGGCTTCCGGCTCGCGCACGGCAGCCCGCGCATCGAGCGCGAGCCGCCGACGCTCGGCGAGCACACGGACGAGGTCCTCGGCGAAGCGGGCTACGCGCCGGCGGAGATCGAGCGGCTGCGCGGCGCCGGCGTCATCTGAGCTTCAGGTCGCCCTGACGTCGGTCAGGTGGATCATCTCGGGGCCTCCATGCCTGCGACTCGCGCGCCCTCCTTCAGGCCGTCCGGTGGATTGACCACGAGCCGGTCCCGTCCCGTGACGCCGGCGAGGATCTCGACGGACTGCCCGAGGTCGCGGCCCAGCTCGACCTTCTGGTAGTGCACGGTGCGGTCGTCCCGCACGATCAGCACCTGCGGCCCCGCCGCTCGCGCGATGAGGGCCGTGGCGGGAATCAGCCACACCGCGTCCGCGGGGACGATGCTGAACTTCACCTGCGCGTACATCCCGGGCATGAGCGCCAGGTCCTCGTTGCGGAGGCGCACTTCCGTGAGCAGCGTGCGCGACGCGGGATCGAGGGCGCCCGCGGTGCTCGCGATCTTCCCGACGAAGGGGCGCTGCGGGTATTCCGGCACGAGGATCCAGGCGTCCTGCCCCGGCGCGATGGACCGGACGAAGGTCTGGGGCACGCTCACGAAGATGCGGAGGGTCTCGACGTGGGCGATCCGGAACAGCGGGCTGTTGTTGATGCCGCTGCCCGACGTGATCAGCGCGCCGCGGTCGATGCCGCGCGCCGTGATGATTCCCGCGAACGGCGCCGCCACCCTCTGGAAGGACTGGAGCGCCAGCAGGCGCTGGACGTTGGCCTCGTTCGCCGCCACGTTGGCGCGGGCGGCCCCGACGCTGGCCTCCAGCGCGCCGATGTTGGCCTGCATGGCGTCGCCGGCGGCCTGGGCCGCCGCCGTCGCCGCACGGGCGGCGGCGAACCCCGCGCGCTTCTCGTCCGCGTCCTGATGCGCGACCAGCTCCTTGCGCTCGAGCTGGATGAAGCGCTCGGCGGTGGCGCCCGCGAATCCTTCGTTCGCCTTCGCTTGATCCAGCGTGGCTCGCGCCTGCTGCAGGGTCGCCCTGGCCTGCGTCAGGCTCGCCTCGGCCTGCGCCAGGCCCGCGCGTGTCTGGGCGAGCGCCGCCCGGGCCTGGGCGAGCTCCTGGTCGAGCTCGGGCGTGTCGATCTGAGCGAGGATCTTTCCCGCCGGCACGCGGTCGCCGATGTCCACGTAGCGCTCGCGGACATAACCGTTCGTGCGGGCGTAGATGGCCGTCTCCTCGATCGCCTGGATGTTGCTCGGCAGGACGAGGTCGGTCGGGCCGTCGGCGCGCCGGGGGAGCACGAGGCTCACGGGCACGACGTCCGGGTCCGGCGCGGTGGACGCCGCCACGCGCTCCGCGTTCTGGCGCAGGCGCGGCGCCACCCCGATAGCGAGCAGCACGACGAGGACGAACAGGCCGATGAGCGCGGTCCAGGTCTTCTTCGATCTAGCCATTCAGGTGATCCTCCTGCGGGGGACGACGGCGAAGCAGGCTGTACACGAGGGGCACGAGGAACAGCGTGGCGAACGTCGCCACGGACAGGCCGCCGATGACGGCGCGGCCGAGCGGAGCGTTCTGCTCGCCCCCCTCGCCGAGGCCGAGCGACATCGGCAGCATGCCGATGATCATGGCGAGGGCGGTCATCAGGACGGGGCGCAGGCGCGTGGCGCCCGCCGCGAGCGCGGCGCTGCGCGCATCGGCGCCCGTCCCCATCTGGTCGTTCGCGAACGAGACCATGAGGATGCTGTTCGCGGTGGCCACGCCCACGCTCATGATCGCGCCCATGAGGGCGGGCACGCTGAAGGTCGTGTGCGTCACGAAGAGCATCCAGACGATGCCGCAGAAGCCGCCCGGCAAGGCCGTGATGATGATGAACGGGTCGAGCCAGGACTGGAAGTTGACGACCATGAGCAGGTAGACGAGCGCGACGGCGAAGATGAGGCCGAGGCCGAGGCGCAGGAAGGCGGAGTTCATGCTCTCCACCTGGCCGCGCACGGCGATCGTGTGGCCGGGCGGCAGCGTGGGCCGGAGCTCGGCGACGATCTTCTGAACGGCCGCCGCCACGCTGCCGAGGTCGCGCTCCTGGACGTTCGCGTAGACGTCGAAGACGGGCTGGACGTTGGAGTGGCTGATCACGGCCGGCGTCTCCCGTCGCTCGAGCGTCGCCAGGTTGCTGAGGAGCTGCTGCTGGCCCACCGTGCCCTGCGTGACCGACGTGTTCATGAGGGTGTTGACGGAGTCGATCCGGTTCTGGGGCGTCTGCACGACGACCGGATAGTTGATGCCGGTGCGCGGGTCGGACCAGTAGTTGGGCGAGACCACCGCGCTCGAGCTGAGCGAGACGAGTACGTTGTTCGCGACGTCGCGCTGGGTGAGCCCCAGCTCGGCGGCGCGTGAGCGGTCGACGTTGACCAGCAGCGAGGGCGTGTTGACCACCTGGTGCAGGTGGACGTCCACGGCGCCCGGGATCCGCGCCATCCGGGCCGCGACGCCGAGCGCGATCTCGTGCGTGGCCTTCTGGTTGTATCCGATGACCTGGACGTCGATGGGCGCCGGCAGCCCGAAGTTCAGGATCTGGCTCACGATGTCCGGCGGCTGGAAGAAGAAGGTGACGCCCGGGAACTCCCGCGGCAGCGTCTCCCGGAGCGTCTTCATCCAGCGCGCGGTCGGCTGGTGCCGGTCCGGGTTGAGCCCGACGAGGATCTCGCCATCCGACGGCCCGATCGTCACGCTGTCCGTGAACGCGAGGTTGATGGGCTGCGGCTGCCCGATGTTGTCGAGCACCAGCTGGACCTCGTCCCTGGGGATGAGGCGGCGGATCGCCGCCTCCACGTCCGCGAACACCTGCTCGGTCTCCTCGATCCGGGTGCCGGCCGGCGCCCGCACGTGAAGCCGGAACTGTCCGGTGTCCACGGCCGGAAAGAAGTCGCGTCCGACGAAGGGGAGGAGCGCGAGCCCGCTGGCCACGACCAGAGCGAAGGCCACGAACACGCGCGCCCGCCGGGCGAGGGCCGCCTCGAGCGCCCGGACGTACGCCGCCCGGAGCGCCTCGAAGCGGCGAATGAAGACGTCGTGGATGCGATCGAACACGCCGGGCGCCGTGCCGCCATGTTCGCCGCCGTCGTGAGCCTCGCTCGCGAGCAGGTAGCGGACGAGGGTGGGGACGAGGGTACGCGACAATAGATATGACGCCAGCATGGCGAACACGACGGCCATGGCGAGCGGGGTGAAGAGATACTTCGCCGGGCCGACGAGGAACACCACGGGCACGAACACGATGCAGATCGACAGGGTCGAGACGAAGGCGGGCGTCGCGATCTGCGCCGCGCCGTCGAGGATCGCCTGGAGGAGCCGCTTGCCGAGCCCGAGATTTCTATGGATGTTCTCGATCTCCACGGTGGCGTCGTCGACGAGGATGCCGACCGCCAGCGCGAGCCCGCCGAGCGTCATCACGTTGAGCGTCTCGCCGAGCGCGCTCAGAACCGCCAGCGACGTGAGGATCGAGAGCGGGATCGAGATGGTCACGATCAGAGTGCTGCGCCAGCTTCCGAGGAAGAGGAGGATCATGAGACCGGTCAGGAAGGCGGCGATCGCGCCCTCGGTGAGCACGCCCGCGATGGCGGCGCGCACGAAGAGCGACTGATCGAAGAGCTCCGTGACCTCGAGCCCCGGGGGCGCGGCGGCGCGGATCGTCGGGAGCAGATCCTTGAGCTGCTTGACGATCGTGAGCGTCGAGGCGCCCCCCTTCTTGATCACCGTGAGCAGCACCGACCGGCGGCCGTCCCGCCGGACCAGGTTAGTCTGGACCGCGAAGCCGTCGCGCACGTGGGCGACGTCGCGCACGTAGACCACGGCGCCGTTGACGTACTTGACGGGCAGATCGTTGAGCGCGGCGAGCACGTCGGGGCTGCTGTTGAGGCTCACCCGGTATTCGCGCGGCCCGAGCTTCACGCTGCCTGACGGCAGGGTCAGGTTCTGGAGGTTGACCGCGGCACTGACGTCCGCCGCCGAGATCGTCTTGGCCAGGAGCGCCTGGGGATCGAGGTCCACCATGACCTGGCGCGGCTTGCCGCCATAGGGCAAGGGGAGCGTGATGCCCTGGATCGGCGCGATCTGCTGGCGGATCCGGTAGATCCCGTAGTCGTAGAGCTCGGCCTCCGAGAGCGTCTTCCCGCTGAGCGCGAGCTGGATGATCGGCACGCTGGACGCGCTGTATTGCAGGATGAAGGGCGGGACCGCACCGGGGGGCATGCGACGCAGGATGGTCTGCGACACGGCGGTCACCTGAGCCAGCGCCCCTTCCACGTTCACGTTCGGCTGGAAGTAGATCTTGATGACGCTGACACCGGGATACGTCTGCGACTCGATCGTCCGCACGTCGTTGACCGCCGACGAGATCGTGTACTCGGAGAAGGTCGTGATACGCGAGGCCATGTCTTCGGTGGTCAGGCCGTCGTAGTTCCAGATCACGGACACCACCGGAATGTCGATCTCCGGGAAGATGTCCGTCGGGGTCGTCACGATCGCGAACACGCCGAGCAGCACGATGACCAGCCCCATGACGACGAAGGTGTAAGGGCGCCGGAGCGCGAGGCGAACGATCCACATGCCCTGAGGATGCCGGGTCGATGTCGTGCGATTCGGACCGGGCGAAGTGCCCGATCGAATATGATCCTGTCGATTCGGAGGTCCCTCGCTCGACTACAGCCTGAGGGGAGACACACCGGCCTGCGCCACATGGCGCTCATTTACGAAGGTGAGAAGATGGGTGGAAATATGTCAGGGAGGAGCGAGGCATGAGCGGGATACGGGTACTGGTCGGCACGCGCAAGGGCGCGTTCGTCCTGACGGCGGACGGAACGCGCGAGCGGTGGGACGTCAGCGGCCCCCACTTCGGGGGCTGGGAGATGTACCACCTCAAGGGATCTCCCGCCGACCCGAACCGGCTGTACGCGTCGCAGTCCAGCAGCTGGTTCGGCCAGCAGATCCAGCGCTCCAACGACGGGGGCAAGACGTGGGAGCCGGTGGGGAACAAGTTCGTGTACGACGGCGTCATCGGCACTCACCTGTGGTACGACGGCACGCCGCGCCCCTGGGAGTTCGCGCGGGTCTGGCATCTCGAGCCATCGCTGACCGATCCGGACACGGTCTACGCCGGGATTCAAGACGCCGCCTTGTTCCGCTCGACCGACGGCGGCCAGACCTGGCAGGAGCTTCCGGGACTGCGCGAGCACAAGTCAGCGTCGCTCTGGCAGCCGGGCGCCGGCGGGATGTGCCTGCACACGATCCTCCTGGACCCGAGCCATCCCGGGCGGATCTTCATCGCCATCTCCGCGGCGGGCGTGTTCCGGAGCGACGACGCCGGCAAGACGTGGCGACCGATGAACCGCGGCCTGCGGTCCGAGCAGATCCCCAACCCGACCGCCGAGGTCGGCCACTGCGTACACCGCATCGCGATGCACCGGTCGCGTCCGGGCGTGCTGTTCATGCAGAAGCACTGGGACGTCATGCGCACCGACGACGCCGGCGAGTCGTGGCGGGAGATCAGCGGCAACCTGCCGACCGATTTTGGATTTCCGATCGACGTGCACGCGCACGAGCCGGACACGATCTACGTCGTTCCGATCAAGAGCGACTCGGAGCACTATGTGCCCGACGGAAAGCTGCGCGTCTACCGCAGCCGGACAGGCGGAGACGAGTGGGAGGCCCTCACGAAGGGGCTGCCGCAGCGCGACTGCTACGTCAACGTATTGCGCGACGCGATGGCCGTCGACGCGCTCGATCCGTGCGGCGTGTACCTTGGGACCACCGGCGGGCAGGTGTACGTGTCGGCCGACGCCGGGGACAGCTGGGCGTCGATCGTCCGGGATCTTCCGTCCGTGGTGTCCGTCGAAGTCCAGACGCTGGCATGATCCGGGTGGTGCTGCCGGCGCATCTGCGGACGCTCGCGCGCGTCGACGGCGAGCTGAAGCTCGACGTCGACGGTCAGGTCACGCAGCGCTCGGTGCTCGACGCGCTCGAGGCCTGCTATCCGATGCTGCGCGGGACGATCCGCGACCACGTCACGCACCAGCGCCGCGCCTTCGTGAGGTTCTTCGCCTGCGAGCAGGATCTCTCCCTCGAATCGCCGAACGCCCCGCTGCCCGACGCCGTCGCGACGGGGGCCGAGCCTTTTCTGATCGTGGGCGCCATGGCCGGCGGTTAGCGTCGCCTGCGGAGGAGACCGTTCATGACCTATGCGCTGTGGATCGTTCAGGGGCTGCTCGCGGCCCTCTTTCTGTTTGCCGGTGGCGCGAAGCTGGCCCTGCCGCTCGACCAGATGGCGGGGCCCGTGGCGCTGCCGGGCTGGTTCTTGAGGTTCCTCGGCGTGGCCGAGGTGCTCGGCGCGCTCGGCCTGATCCTCCCCGGCCTGCTGCGCATCCGGCCGGGGCTGACACCGCTGGCCGCCGCGGGGCTGGTGATCATCATGATCGGAGCGACGGCGGTCACGTTGGCGGGCGGTATGGTGGCGATGGCGCTGATGAACGTGGTCGTGGCGCTCCTCGCGGCGTTCGTCGCCTACGGTCGCTGGCGGCTGGCGCCGCATCGCGGGTCGTCTCACCCGTCGGTCGCCGCCGTTAGATAACTTTCTGCCGGGTGTCGATTCAGACCCCGCCGTTCGACTTACCGACGGAGGCTCACGTGAAATACATGCTGCTGATTTGCCGCGACGAGCCGGCCTGGGCCAGGCTCGACGTGACCGAGCGACGGCAGATCTACACGGAGACCGTGACGCTCTCAGAAGAGCTCACGTCGCGCGGGCAGTATCTTGGCGGCTTCCCGCTGCACCCGTCGTCATCGGCGACCAGCGTCCGGGTGCGCGACGGCAAGCCGCTCGTGACCGACGGTCCGTTCGCGGAGACCCGCGAGCAGCTCGGTGGCTACATGATCGTCGACGTCAAAGATCTCGACGAAGCCATCGCCATCGCCGCGCGCATCCCGTTGGCTCGCACGAGCACCGTCGAGATCCGGCCGGTGAGGGAGGGCGAGCCGACATGAGCACGAGACGTCGGCTCGTGAAGATCCTCATCGCGCTCGCAGCCATCGCCGTCGTGCTCGTCGTCGTCGTCGCCATGCGGCCCTCCGAGTTCCGCGTCGCGCGGACGGCCCGGATCGCCGCCCCCGCGCCCGTGCTCTTCGCGCAGGTAAACGATTTCCACAAGTGGGAGGCGTGGAGTCCCTGGGCGAAGCTCGATCCGGCGATGAAGCAGGCGTACGAGGGCGCGCCGGCCGGGACCGGCGCCGTCTACACGTGGGCCGGCAACAAGGAGGTGGGCGAAGGGCGGATGACGCTGACGGAGAGCCGTCCGAGCGAGCTGATCAAGATCGAGCTCGAATTCTTCAAGCCCTTCGCGACCACTAGCACCGCTGAGTTCACCTTCAAGCCCGAGGGCGATCACACCCTGGTGACGTGGAGCATGACCGGCCAGAACAACTTCATCGCCAAGGCGGTTCACCTGTTCATGGACATGGACACGATGGTCGGCGGCCAGTTCGAGAATGGGCTGGCGCGAATGAAGTCGGTGGCGGAAGCGGTGCACAAGCCGTAGCACGTCGCGGCCGGGCATCGCGCTTCGAGCCGGAAGGAGACACGAGGATGCGATTCATGCTGCTGGTCAAGGCCGACAAGAGCTCGGAGGCGGGCGTGCTCCCGACCAAGGAGCTCGTCGCCGCGATGGGGAAGTTCAACGAGGAGATGGCGAAGGCCGGCGTGCTGCTCGCGGCCGAGGGGCTGCACCCGAGCTCGAAGGGGGCGCGCCTCACGTTCTCCAGGGGGAAGCCCACGGTGACCGACGGGCCTTTCGCCGCGCCGACCGAGCTGCTCGCCGGCTTCTGGTTGATCCAGGTGAAGTCGAGGAACGAGGCGATCGCGTGGGCCGCGCGCGCCCCCTTCGGCGAGGGCGCGGTGCTCGAGGTCCGCCAGGTGTTCGAGGCGTCGGACTTCCCGCCCGAGATCCGTCCATGAAGGTCTTCTACGGCTGGGTGATCGTCGGCGTCGGGATCGTCGTCACCTGCATCGGGCTCGGGGCGATGCTCTCGCTGAGCGTCTTCCTCCAGCCCATGGCCGCGGCGATGGGCTGGTCGCGAACGGGCATCTCGATGGCCGCGCTCCTCAACTTCCTCTGCATGGGCGTCGGATCGTTCGTCTGGGGCGCGCTCTCCGACCGCTTCGGCACGCGCGCGGTGGTGTTCTGGGGAGGCGCCCTCCTCGGCCTCGGCCTGGTGACGGCGAGCCAGGCGGCCACCCTCGGCCAGTTCCAGGTCCTCTTCGGGGTCATCGTCGGCTTCGCGGCGGGCAGTCTCTACACGCCGATGACGGCGGCGACCATCCGCTGGTTCACGCGGCATCGCAGCCTCGCTGTCGCGCTCGTCTCGGCGGGGTTGAGCCTCGGCTCGGCGACGGCGGCGCCCCTCGCGCGCTGGCTCATCACGAGCTACGACTGGCGCTTCGCCATGCTCGTGCTCGGCGACCTCGCGTGGCTCGTGATCATTCCCTGCGCGTTGCTCGTGCGGAACCCACCGGCGGCGCCGGCCGGCGCCGCGGCGGCGGCGACCGCCGGCGCCGACGGCCGCGAGCTCACGGTGGCGCAGGCGCTGCGCACGCCGCAGTTCGCCGCCATCGCGCTCACGTTCTTCGCCTGCTGCGCGGCGCACTCGGGGCCGATCTTCCACATGGTCACCCACGCGATCGACCACGGCGTGACGGCGATGGCCGCCGCCACCGTGCTCAGCGCCGCGGGCGTGGCGTCGCTCGGCGGCAAGATCCTCTGCGGGCTCGTGGCCGACCGTGTCGGCGCCAAGCGCGTCCTGGTCGGCGGCCTCGCGCTCCAGGCGGTGGCCGTGAGCCTCTACCTCTTCACCCGCGACACCGCGAGCTTCTACGCCCTCGCCCTGGTGTTCGGCTTCGCCTACGGCGGCGTGATGCCGCTCTACGCCATCCTCGTCCGCGAATACTTCGGCGAGCGAATCATGGGGACCATCTTCGGCGCGGTCGCGTTCACGTCCACCATCGGCATGGCGCTCGGGCCGTGGGCGGGCGGCTGGCTGTACGACACGTTCGGCAGCTACTTCTGGCTCTACATCGGCTCGGCGGGGATCGGCCTCGGGGCCGTGGCCATCGCGTTCGCGTTCCGCCCGCCCGGCCCGCTTGCGGCGGCGGTGCCGAGCCCGAGCGTCGCTAGCTGAGCGCCCCGGGTGTCGATCGGGGCGCCGCTCGTTCGACTAGAAGGTGAAAGGAGACCAGCCATGCGCTACATGCTGCTGATTTACGACGACGAGAAGGCGTGGGGCAAGATGTCCGAGCCGGAGCGGGGCGCGATCTTCAAGCAGTACGGCGAGTTCACCACGAGCATCCGCGCGAGCGGCGCCTTCCTGGCGGGCGCTCCATTGCAGCCGACCAGCACGGCGACCACCGTGCGGGGCAAGAACGGCAAGACGGTCACGACGGACGGCCCCTTCGCCGAGACCAAGGAGCAGCTGGGCGGCTACTACCTCGTGGAGGCGAAGAACCTCGACGAGGCGACCGCGCTCGCCGCGCGCATTCCGTCGGTGCGGGTCGGCGGCTCGGTCGAGGTGCGGCCCGTCATGGAGATGGGCCCGCCGAAGTAGCCCGCGCGCGTGCACGCGGTCGCCCGGTGGGGTAGGCTGCCCACCGGGCGGCCATGCGCATCGACGAGATCTTTCGCGCGGAGCACGGGCGGATCCTGGCCACGCTGATCCGCCTGCTCGGCGACTTCGACGTGGCCGAGGAGGCGCTGCAGGAGGCGTTCGCGGCGGCGCTCGAGCAGTGGCCGGCGGCCGGCACGCCGGCGAATCCGGTGGCCTGGCTGGTCGGCACCGCGCGGCACAAGGCGATCGACCGCCTCCGCCGGCGCGCGTGGCTCGCGGAGAAGCGCGACGAGATCGCGCGGCATCTCGAGCTCCTGGCCGCGGAGGAGGAGGCGCCCGTGCCGGAGGACAGGCTCCGCCTGATCTTCACGTGCTGCCATCCGGCGCTCGCGCCCGAGGCGCAGGTGGCGCTCACGCTGCGCACGCTCGGCGGGCTCTCGACCGAGGAGATCGCGCGCGCGTTCCTCGTGCCCGCGGCCACCATGGCGCAGCGGCTCGTGCGCGCCAAGGCCAAGATCCGCGACGCGGGTATCCCCTATCAGGTGCCGCCGGACGCCGCCCTCGCCGAGCGCCTCGAGGCCGTGATGGTGGTCGTCTACCTCGTGTTCAACGAGGGCTACGCGGCGAGCTTCGGCGAGCGGCTGGTCCGGCGCGAGCTGTGCGAGCAGGCCATCCGGCTCGGGCGCATGCTCGTCGAGCTGCTGCCGGCGCAGGCCGAGCCGAAGGGGCTGCTCGCGCTCATGGTGCTGCACGACTCGCGGCGCGAGACGCGCCTGAGCGGCGCGGGCGACCTCGTCCTGCTCGAGGACCAGGATCGATCGCGCTGGGACCGTGCGCAGATCGCCGAGGGCGCGGCGCTAGTCGAGGCCGCGCTGCGCGCCGGCGGACGGGCGCCCGGTCCCTACGCGCTGCAGGCGGCGATCGCGGCGGTCCACGCGCAGGCGCCGACCGCCGCCGCCACCGATTGGGCGCAGATCGCCGCCCTGTACGGAGTGCTCGCCCGCGTGCACCCCACGCCGGTGGTCGAGCTCAACCGGGCGGTCGCGGTCGCGATGGCGGACGGAATCGAGCGCGGCCTCGCCCTGGTGGAGGAGCTCGACCACCGCGGCGAGCTCGCCTCGTACCACCTGCTGCCCGCCGCGCGGGCCGAGCTGCTACGCCGGCTCGGCCGCCACGCCGAGGCCGCCGGGTCCTACCGTCGCGCCCTCGCGCTGGTGAGCAACGAGACCGAGCGGAGGCATCTCGAGCGACGGCTGCGCGAGATCGCGTCGTAGGGCCGCCCTACACCGCCGCGCGCTCCCGCCACTCCCTGATCTGGGCGGTGTGCTCCCGGTAGTGCGCGGGGCCGGCGTCCTCGAACAGGCCCCGGGCCGCGCCCCCCTGGGCGAACTGCTCGTCGGGCACGCGGCCGGCGGCGCGGACGAAATCGCGGTGCGAGGTGTCGAGCCCGGCGAGCGCCTCGGCCGTCTTCGCGCCGCTCTTCCGCTCGACGAACCGCGCGTTCCACGCGTCGAAGTCGTCGTAGGTCCCCGGCGGATAGGGCGCCTCGCCTTTCGCCACGTGCGCGAGCGCGGGGATCATCGCCTCGTGCCATCCGGAGATATGGATCACGATCTCCCGGACGCTCCAGGTGCCCAGCCACACGCGGCCCATCTGGTCCTCCGTCAGACCGTCGATGACCTTCCTCAGATCGGCAAACGCTTCGTCTGCCTCGTGCAAAAGCCGGGCCTTGTGGCTCATCGGGTCCACCTCCGGGATGATTGATCTCTATGCGCTGAGACCCCGGCCGGTGGCCGATGTGAAATGAAACCGATGCTACTTGCCGGTCGACACTCCGACCACCTTGAAGCCCCCATCTTTCTCCTGGAACGTCAGGGTCCCGGTCCCGCGCACCTCGTTGTCGCCCACCTTCACGGCGAGGACCGCGATCGCCACGCCCTTCACCGCGCCGTCGACCCGCACGGTCGAGAGCCCGCTGAAGGGGAACACGAGCTTCACCTCCGAGGCGGACCCGGGCTTCAGCGTGTAGGTTTTGTCCCCCACGCGGATCGTCACCTGCTCGCCGGCGACGGACTTCAGCTCGTCCCACCGCTCGTGGCCCCACGCCATCAGGAATGTCTGCGCGATCTCGATGGGCCCCGGGGCGGCGGGCTGCTGGGCCACGGCGGAGGCTGCGAACACCAGAGCGACGAGCGCGACCAGCATCGCGATTCGAATACTCATGGATGTCCCCTCCTTGGGTGGTGACTCGATGGCTCGACTCATCTCGCTCAGTCGTCGCGCGGCTCGTTGCGGATGAACCGGCCCGTGCGCAGCTCTTCCAGCGTCTGCTCGATCTCCGCGCGCGTGTTCATCACGAAGGGCCCGTAGCGGGCGATCGGTTCACCAAGCGGGCGAGCCGCGGCGAGGAGGAAGCGCCCTCCGGCCGCGCCCGCCGCGGCCTCCACGACGTCGCCGTCCCCGAACACCACGAGGCCGGGCGCGTGGACGGGCGTCTGCTCCGGCCCGAAGCGGACGTCGCCGTGGTCCACGTAGGCGAAGGCGGTATGGCCTCGCGGTACCGCCTCGCGGAACCCGGTCCCGGGTGGCAGGGTCACGTCGATGAACTTCGGCGCGACGGCCAGGCCTTCGACCGGTCCGACGAGCCGCCCGCCGCCCGCGTCACCGGCGATCGCGCGGATGATCGCCCCGTCATCGGTCGTGGTCTCCGTGAGACGGTCCGCCGTCAGGTCGCGATACTTCGGCCGGCCCATCTTCTCGCGCGCCGGCAAGTTGAGCCAGATCTGGAGCCCGGCGATGCCCTCGGGGCGCACCTGGGGCATCTCCTCGTGCATGATGCCGCTGCCCGACGTCATCCACTGGATGTCGCCGGCGCCGATCGTCCCGCGGTGCCCCAGCGAGTCGCCGTGCCGGACTTCCCCCTTGCGGACGAGGGTCACCGTCTCGATGCCGCGGTGAGGGTGATACGGGAACCCGGCCTCGTAGTCGGCGGGCTCGGTCGACTCGAAGTGGTCGAGGAGCAGGAAGGGGTCGAGGTGGTCGAGCTTGCGCGTCCCGATGCTGCGGCGGAGACGAACGCCCGCGCCCTCGACGACGGGCTCCGGCGTGACGACCTGGATGACGGGGCGCGAGGACTGGGTCATGCATCGTAGTATATCCGTAGCAGAAAGGAGCCGCAGGCCATGTCGATCCAGGAGGTCCGCGCTCACCTCGCGAAGCATCCGGCGCCCGAGGCCCTCGACGCCCAGCGGGTTCAGTACGACAAGGCGGAGCGTTTCTTCAAGCTCCCACCCGGCGTCGCCGTCGAGCCAGTGCGGGTCGGGGGGCTCGGCGCGGAGTGGCTGCGGCCGGCCGGCGCGCGCGCCGACACGACGGTGCTCTATCTCCACGGCGGCGGTTACGCGATCGGGTCAGCGAAGTCGCACCGCCACCTCGCCGCGGCGATCGCCAAGGCGGCGGGCGCGCGGGCCCTGCTGGTCGATTACCGGCGCGCGCCCGAGCAGCCGTTCCCGGCCGCCGTGGAGGACGCCGTCGCGAGCTACCGCTGGCTGCTGGCGACGGGCCAGGCGGCGCGGCGGGTCGTCGTCGCGGGCGACTCGGCGGGCGGCGGGCTCACCGTGGCGACGCTCCTCGCGCTGCGCGACGCGGGGACGGCGCTGCCGGCGGCGGGCGTGTGCATCTCGCCCTGGGTCGACCTCACGTGCAGCGGGGCGAGCTACCAGACGAAGGCCGCGAGCGACCCGATGGTCACGCGCGAGGGTGTCGGGCGCATGGCGACGTGGTACCTCGCGGGCGCCGATCCCAAGTCGCCGCTCGCCTCACCGCTCTACGCCGACCTCCGAGGTCTCCCGCCGCTGCTCGTGCACGTCGGCAGCGAGGAGGTGCTGCTCGACGACGCGCGGCAGCTCGCCGCGCGGGCCAAAGCCGCCGGCGTGGAGGCGACCCTCTGCGTCTGGCCGGAGATGGTCCACGTCTGGCACTGGTTCCTCGGGATGCTCGACGAGGCTCAGGCCGCCGTCGACGAGCTCGGCGAGTTCGTCAGCGCGAAGGTCGGGTGAGGGGCAGGACCTTCCGGCCGAAGAGCTCCACCGTCCGCACGGGATCGCTCGCGAGGCTCACGGTGAACATGAGCCGCCGCACGCCCGCCTGCCGCGCGGCCCGGACCTGCTCGATGCAGTCGGCCGGCGTGCCGGCGATCGCCAGGCGCCGGCGCAGATAGTCGAAGAGGCCGAGCCGCCGCACGAGCCCGGGATCCATCTCGCCCTGTCGCGTCGTGTACGTCTCGCGGAGCCGGCGCGCGGCGGGCTGGAGCTCGGCGGGGACGCCGCGGCGCTCCGGCGCGCCGCCGAGGATGTACGCGCCGACGAACCCGAGGATGTTCCCGAGCTTCTCGAACGCCTCCTCGCGCGCGTCGCTGCAGTCGAGGCACGCGACGTGCCAGGCCTCGAGGTCACGCGCGCCGTCGCCCGCCGCCTCGGCCCCCGCGCGGATGAGCGCCGCGGCGTCGCGCACGAGCGCGGGCTCGAGCCCGTAGTTGACGAAGACGCCGTCGGCGACCGCACCCGCCGCCCGCAGCGCTGCCGGGCCTGATGCGGCGGCATAGACGGGCACCGCGCGACGCACCCACGGCAGCTGCACCTCCGCGCCGGCGTACGTCGCCCGCTCGCCGCGGAGCAAGGTCTTCAGGCACTCGACCCCGTCGCGGAGCGCGCGCGGGCCGGCGGGCGCCCCGCCGACGCTCGTCACCCCGCTGTGGCCCGCCCCCACGCCGAGCACGACGCGGCCCGGGGCGACGAGTTCGACGGACGCCGCGGCCGCGGCGGTGGCCGCGGGGTGCCGGCTGACGAGGTTCGTCACGCACATCGCGAGCCGCACGCGCGTCGTGGCCGCGGCCGCGAGCGTCAGCGCGACCCAGGGGTCCATCGCGTTCACCGGCGTGTCGGCGATCCCGACCAGGTCGAAGCCCAGATCCTCGCCGAGGCGCGCCATGCGCTGCGTGTACTCCGGACTGTACGGCCAGAAGAAGAAGCCGAAGCGCACGGGCCGTCAGGGCTTGACGGGCGGAACGTCGCGCGAGTACGCGGGCAGCTTCAGGAACTCGTCCGGCCGATAGGTCCAGAACTGCGAGACCATCGGGTAGGTGTGGAGGACCGTGTTCTGAAGCTTGCCCCCGATTTTCTCCACCTTGAGGATGTAGACGTTCTCGGTCGGGTTGCCGAATTCGTCGAACTTGATGGGCCCGCGCGGGTCCTCGGTCGTGTCGGCGGCGCGGCGCAGGGCGACGAGGAAGCGCTCGCGGTCCTCGACCTGGCCCTCGACGAGCGCCGCGGCCTCCACGATCCACTGGCCGGCGCTGTACATGACCGCGTGGAAGTACGCCGGTGTCTTGCCGAACACCGCCGGGGCCATCTGCATGAAGCGCCGGTTCGCGGCGGTCGCCAGCGTCGGGCTCCAGATGAGGGCGCCGACGATGCCCGTGGCCTCGTCGCCCATCGCCCGGATGACGTGCTCGTCGGTCATGACACCGCTGCCGATCAGCGGCAGCCGCGCCTTCCACCCGTACTCGTCGTACTGCTTGATGAAGCGCGCCGCCTGGCCCGCGACGAAGACCGCGCAGGCGGCGTCGGCGTCGCGGCGGAGCTGCGTGACGTACGGCGCGAAGTCCATCACGTTGAGCGGCACCCAGATCTTCTGCGCGACCCGCCCGCCCGCGTCCTCGAACACGCGCTGGAAGCCGCCGATCTGCTCGTGGCCGAAGGGATTGTCCATCGCGATGGTGGCCACCGTCCGGTACCGGGACACCTTCGCGGCGTAGTCGCCCAGCGCGTGCATCGGCTGGCTCGCGGCGAAGTTCGTGCGCAGGATCCACTTCGTCGGCCGCCGCTTCGTCAGGTCGTCCGGCGTCGTCAGGTAGAGCGTGGGGAGCCGGTCCTGCTCGATCGGCTGGACCAGCGCGTAGCCGACGTTCGCCAGGAGAATGCCGGTGAGGACGTGGATGCGGTCCTGCGTCACGAGCTTGCGGTACTTGGCGAGGGCGGTCGTGGGGTTGCCCTCCGAATCCTCCTCGATCAGCTCGATCTTGCGCCCCGCCACCTGATACCCGCGCGCCGCGAGGGCGGCGCGCAGGCCCTCGAGCATGTCCTTGCCGGCCTGCGCGAAGATCCCGGTGAGCGGCCCGAGGTACCCGACGCGGATCGGCTCCGCGCCGGCGGCCGGCGGCGGCCACGCGAGCGCGAGGACGAGCAGCGCCGCCGTCGCGACCGAGAGCAGCCCGCGCGGCCGGCCGGAGCGTGTGGGCATCGCCCGGAGAAGATACCACCGTTCGAGCGGGACAGGCCTCATCAGCCCTCGAGCCCGGTGAGCCTGCGGAAGAGTCCCTCGCGGTGGAGCCGGGCCACCGGCTCCTGGTCGATGACGTCCTCCGGCGCCGGGAGCCGCGGGATGACCCCGAGGCGATGGAGCATCTGCGCCGCGGTGCGCACGCCTTCGGGCGTCGGGTACATCGTGCCGCCCATCAGCTCGGAGAAGTAGAGGTAGGACGCCTCGAGGACCTCGCGGTCCGTCTCGCCGCTGTACTTCCGGATCACCTCGACGCCGAACTTTCCGTCGGCGCGGAAGCGGTAGACGCCCTGGGCGTACGCGCGGACGTAGCGCAGGACGACGTCGGGCCGGGCCTTCGCGTAGCGCCGGGTCGTCGCCGCGCAGCTGTTCTGGAACGCCACGTCGAGGCGACGGAGGTCCTCCACGAGGTTCCAGCCACGCTTGGCCGCCTGGAAGGGCTCGGGCGAGTGCATGATGACGACGTCGACCTTCGCGGGGTCGAGGAGACGGTCGAGTCGCGGTCCGTCCGTTCCCACGGGGACGAGCTCCGCGTCTTTGTCGAGGTCCCAGCCCCAGCGCTCGAAGGCGAGCGCGATCGCGCAGTGGTCGGCGTCCCCGCGGGCGAGCACGCCCCAGCGCTTGCCGCGCAGCTCCGGGCGCGTCGTGAGCCCGGCGCGCGCGGTGACGTAGGTGGCGGTCCGGCTCACCCCCGAGGCGACGATGACCACGTCGGCGCCGTCGCGCAGGTTGATGGTGATGACGTCGGGC
Organism: Candidatus Methylomirabilota bacterium; assembly: GCA_035260325.1. Classification (NCBI taxonomy): domain Bacteria; phylum Methylomirabilota (SeqCode); species Candidatus Methylomirabilota bacterium. Next base: position 17,953 of record DATFVL010000131.1, read on the forward strand.
GAGACGGTGTTGGTGAACTCCGCCTCGCCGGCCACGAGGGCGGGGAGCGCCCGCGGGTGCCCTGCGTAGAACTGTAATTGAGGATCGAGCCCGTTCTCCTTCATGTAGCCGCCCTCGACGGCGGCGAAGAGGGGCGAGGTCCCCACGCCGCGATTGCCGCAGGCGATGCGAATCTTCTCCATGGCCGCGTCCTTTCCGAGCCCTACAACGCTCAGCCCTTCAGCGCCGACAGGTCGAAGCCCTTCCGCAGCGCGCGCTGGAGCACGAGGAACAGGAGGAAGACCGGCAGGGTGGCGAGGACGGCGATCGCCATCTGCTCCGTGGGCGGGTTGCCGTAGTCGTCACCGAAGCGCACCAGGCCCAGCGGGTACGTCCGGAACTCGTCCCGCGACACGACCACGAGCGGCCAGAGGAACTGGTCCCAGCTGTCGCGGAAGGAGAACAGGGCGAGGACGGCGAGGGCCGCCTTGCACTGGGGGAGGATGATCGACCAGAGGATGCGCACCTCCCCGGCGCCGTCGATTCGCGCCGCCTCGAGGTAGTCCGACGGGATCTTGAGGATGAACTGGCGCATCAGGAACACGCCGAAGGCGTCGATGAGCAGCGGACCAGCGATGCCCTGGTAGCTGTCGACCCAGCCGAGCTTGTGGATCACGAGGAAGGTCGGGACCAGCGTCACCTCGAGCGGAAGCATCAGCGTGCTCAGGATCACCAGGAGCAGGAGCCGGTCGCCGGGGAAGCGAAACTTGGCGAGCCCATAGCCGGCGAGCGTGCAGAAGAGGACGTTCCCGAGCATCACCGACGCGGACACGACGGCGCTGTTGAGGAAAAACCGCGGGAACGCCGAGCGCGAGAGCGCGTGGGGGTAGTTCTCGGGGTGCCAGACGGCCGGGATCCACTCCGTGACGAGCTGGAACATCTTCTCCCCGGCCTGGAACGAGGTGGTCGTCATCCAGATGATGGGCAGGACGAAGAGGAAGGTCAGGGCCGCCAGCGGCGCGAGCCCGCCCCAGCCGAAGACGGCCTTCACGATCGCGCGCCGGCTCACGAGTACTCCTCCTCGCCCCGCATGAAGAGCCGCATCTGGGCGAGGGTGAACACCATGACGATCGCGAAGAGCACCACGGAGATCGCCGCCGCGCGGCCCATCTTCATGTACGAGAAGCCCGTCTCGTAGATCAGCATGGACAGCACGCGCGTCGCGTTCCCCGGACCGCCCCCCGTGATGATGAACGGCATGAGAAAGATCCGCGCGGAGAGGAGCGCCGCCACCACGACCACGAAGAACGTCACCGGCATGAGCAGCGGCAGCGTGAGGTGCCGGAAGCGCCGCACGGCGCCGGCCCCGTCGATCTCGGCCGCCTCGTAGTACTCGGGCGGGATCGTCAGCAGCCCCGCCAGGAACACGACCATGAAGTAGGGCGCGAAGCGCCAGACGGTGACCAGGATGATCGCGGGCATCGCCAGCGTCGAGTCCGTCAGCCAGTCGAGTCGCCCGAACCCGATCGGGCGCAGGAGCTGGTTCAGGAGGCCGTGGGGGTGGAAGAGGAACCGCCACACGAGGCACACGGCGAGGATCGGCATGATGTTGGTGAGGAACATCGCGCTCATGCAGGCGCGCCGGCCGGGACCTCGCGTGTTGATGGCGAGCGCGAGCCCGAGCCCCACGAGCGTGATGAAGACCGTCGAGCCCGCGATGTAGACGAGAGTGTTCGCGAGCGCCTCGCGGAAGATCGGGTCGCGGGCGATGCTCTCGTAGTTCTCCAGGCCGACCCAGCGTGGCGGATTCAGCATGTCGTAGGTGGTGAAGCTGAGCCCGATCGCCCACAGCATGGGCCCGTACTTGAACACGAGGAAGAAGAGGATCGTGGGCATGACGAACGCCATGCCCCAGAGCCGGATGCGCCAGCGGTAGCTGATCAACGGGCCGCGCGGCGCCGCTCAGGCCTTCTTGAACTCAGCGGTCGCCCGGTCGACCTCGGCCGCCGCCTCGTCGAGGGCGGCCTTGATGTCGGCGTTGTTGAGCATGACTTTCTGGACGGCGCGATGCATCGCGTCCGCCAGCTCCGTCCAGATCGGGGTGCGCGGGAAGAAGACGCCGTTGTCCTTGGCCTTGATGATCTCGCGGACGTGCGGGAAGCTCTTCACCCGCGGGTCGTCCGTCCAGCCGCTCTTCCGGGCGAGGGTGAACGGCGCCGTCGCCTGCCAGCAGTCGACGAGGTCCGACATGATGAACCGGTACATGTCGTGCAGCGCCTCCTGCTTGTCCTTCGGCGCCCGCGCGTTGACCACGAAGTTGAAGCCGTAGCACGTGGTGTAGCGCTTGTCGGGCGTCACGCCCGCCATCTGGACGGGCAGGAAGTAGCCCTCGGCCTCCATCACCGGGTTCTGCGACTTGATCGCCGCGGGCGGAATGGGATGACAGCTGAACATCGCGCAGCGCTCCTTCAGCCAGTCCATCTGGGGCAGGGGGAAGGTCGCGATCGAGTCGGCGGGATCCTCGGCGCCGTACTGCCGGGCGAGCGAGGCGCGGATGGTCATGGCCTTCACCCCCGCCTCGTTGTTGATGGTGCACTTGCCGCTCGCGTCGAACCACTGCCCGCCGACCTGGGAGACGATCGGATTGAACTGGATCATCGTCCACTGGGCGGCGTGCATGGCGAACTTGAACCCCTGACGCGTGAACTTGTTCCCCTGCTTGATCGTCAGTCGCCTGGCCACCTCGCCCAGCTCCGTCCACGTCGCCGGCTGGTCCTTCACGGGATCGAGGCCGACCTCTTTGAACTGCTTGGTGTTGAGGTAGTTGCAGAAGCCGTAGAACCAGAGCGGGTAGCCGTACGCCTGGCCGTCCTTGATCGCGCCCGCGACGAAGGCGTCGGCGTGGTCCTTGCGGAAGGCGTCGAGGGACGAATAGCCGAGGAGCTTCACGTCGAGCGGCGCGATCAGGTTGCGGGCGAGCCACGTCGGCATGAGCCAGTCGCCGGTGACGAACCCGTCCGGCGCCGTGCCCGTCGCGTAGCCGACCGACACCTTCTTGCCGAGGTCGGCGAAGGTGAACCACTGGAAGTCCACCTTCACGTTGGGGTTCTTCTCCGTGTACTGGTTGACGCGCTTGTGGAGCCACGGGCGCTGCTGGGGATTGTCGAACGTCCAGAAGGAGAGCGTGATGGGGGCCTTCGGCTGAGCGAACACGCGCGTGCGGGTGGTGGCGACCGCCGTTGCGCCGGCGCCCAGGGCGCCGAGCCGCGTGAGAGCCTGGCGTCGGGTTACCTTGGGTTCGTGGCGTGCTGTTTTCATGGCCCCCTCCGATCTCGGCGGGACGCTATCCCGCGGGCGACGCGAGTGTCAAGACCGTTCGCGTCACGCCGG
>DATFVL010000132.1 GCA_035260325.1 Candidatus Methylomirabilota bacterium
AGCTCAGGCGCTTCATCAACATCTACGTCAACGAGGAGGACATCCGCTTCCTCCAGGCGAAGAAGACCGCGCTGAAGGACGGCGACCAGGTGTCCATCGTCCCCGCCATCGCCGGAGGCCGCTGAGGGCGGTGGGCGCGACGACGCGGATGCGCCTGCGCCTGACGTTCCCGGCGCACCTCGTCCAGGAGCCGATCGTCTACCGCCTCGTGAAGGACTTCGACATCGTCATCAACATCCGGCGGGCCGACGTGAAGGCCGACCACGGCTGGATGGCGCTCGAGCTCGACGGCGACCCGGCGGCGCTCGAGCGCGGCGTCCGCTGGCTCAAGGAAAAGGGCGTCCAGGTCGATCCGATCGAGCGCGACGTCATCAGCCCGTAAGTGCCGCCGCCGATCTCGCGCCGCGTCCAGGGGTTCACCGAGTCCGTCATCCGCGAGATGACGCGCGTCGTGAGCCAGCACGGCGGCGTCAACCTGGCCCAGGGCATGCCGAACTTCCCGCCGCCGCCGGAGCTCCTCGAGGCCGCGCACAAGGCACTCGACGGCGACTTCCACCAGTACGCGATCACGTGGGGCGCGCCGTCGCTCCGGCGCGCGATCGCCGACAAGTACCGGAAGTTCTACGGCATGGAGGCCGACCCCGAGCGTCACGTGACCGTCTGCTGTGGCTCCACCGAGACGATGCTCTCGACGCTGCTCGCGGTGCTGAACCCCGGCGACCAGGTCGTCATCTTCGAGCCGTTCTACGAGAACTACGGCCCGGGCTGCATCATCTCGGGGGCCGAGCCCGTCTTCGTGCCGCTCGAGCCCCCCGACTTCGGCTTCGACCCCGACCGGCTCCGGCGGGCGATCACGCCCCGCACGCGGGCGATCGTCGTCAACAGCCCGAACAACCCGACCGGCAAGGTCTTCTCGCGCGGGGAGCTCAAGACGATCGCCGCGCTCTGCCTCGAGCACGACCTGCTCGCGATCACGGACGAGATCTACGAGCACATCGTCTACGACGGCCTCGGCCACACGCCGATCGCGACCCTCCCGGGCATGGCCGAGCGCACGGTCACGATCTCGGGCATCTCCAAGTCGTACTCCGTCACCGGCTGGCGCGTCGGCTACGCCGTGGCCCCGGAGGAGCTCTCCGTGGGCATCCGGCGCGCCCACGACTTCGTCACCGTCGGCGCGCCCCACCCGCTGCAGGAGGCTGCGGTGACGGCGCTCCACCTGCCGGACGCGTACTACGCGCGCCTCCGCGCGGAGTACCAGGCGCGGCGCGACCTCCTCTGGGGCTACCTGGAGGCGGCCGGCTTCTTCGGCTGGAAGCCGCAGGGCGCGTACTACATCCTCACGGACGTCGCCCACTTCATGAAGCGCTACGGCGTCGAAGACGACACCGCGTTCGCCATGTGGCTCATCAAGCACGTGGGCGTGGCCACGGTGCCGGGCTCCTCGTTCTACGCCCACCCCGAGCTCGGCCGCACGAAGATCCGGTTCTGCTTCCCGAAGACCGACGACATGCTTCGGGACGCGGGAGAGCGCCTGCTGAAGCTCCGCCCGTGACGGCGCGCGAGGCCGCGCGCGCCATCTGGCAAGCGGCCCTCGCCGCCGGCGACGTCGCGCCGCTCGTGCGCGCCCACCTCGGCCCCGCGTCCGCCCACGCGCGGGTGCTCGTCCTCGGCTGCGGCAAGGCGAGCGCGGCCATGGCCCGCGCCGCCGAGGAGACGCTGGGCGAGCGCGTCGCCGAGGGGTTCGTCGTCGTCAAGGACGGCTACACCGCGCCGCTCCGGCGGATCCGCCTCGCCGAGGCCGGCCATCCGGTCCCCGACGAGCGCGGCCTGGTGGCGTCGGCGGGGCTCCTCGATCTGGCGCGGAGCGCGCGCGAGGACGACCTCGTCCTGTTCCTGGTCTCGGGCGGCGGCTCGGCGCTCACGCCCGCGCCGGCGCCGCCCGTCACGCTCGCCGAGAAGCAGGAAATCACGCGGCTCCTGCTCGCGGCCGGCGCGCCGATCGAGGAGCTGAACGCGGTGCGGAAGCACCTCTCGCGGTTCAAGGGCGGCCAGCTCGCGCGCGCGGCGTGGCCGGCGACGGTCTTGACGCTCGCCCTCTCCGACGTCATCGGCGATCCGCTGGACGTGATCGCCTCGGGCCCGACCGCGCCCGACCCGACCACGTTCGCCACGGCGCTCGAGGTCCTCGAGCGACGCAGGGTCTGGGTTCGCACGCCCGCCTCGGTCCTCGACCGGATCGAGGCCGGGCTCAAGGGCGAGGTCGAGGAGACGCCGAAGCCGGGTGACCGGGTCTTCAGCCGCGTGACTAATGTGGTCATCGGCAACAACGCGCTCGTGACCGGCGCCGCCGTGGCCGCGGCCGAGCGGCTCGGCTACCGGCCCGAGCTCCTGACCCGCGAGCTCCACGGCGAGGCGCGCACGCTCGCCCGCGAGCTGGTGGAGCGGGCGCGGCGCCTGCCGGCGCCCGCCTGTCTCGTCGCCGGCGGCGAGACCACGGTGACGGTGCGCGGACACGGGAAGGGGGGACGCTGCCAGGAGTTCGCGCTGGCCGTGGCCCTGGAATTGCGGCACGGCGACGGCCTCACGGTGCTCGCCGCGGGCACCGACGGCACCGACGGGCCCACGGACGCCGCCGGCGCGATCGTGGACGAGGGGACGGTGACGCGTGGCGCCGCGGCGGGAGCCGATGCCCGCCGGCAGCTCGAGGACAACGATGCCCACCATTATCTGCGCGCGAGCGGCGATCTCCTCGTCACCGGGCCCACGAACACGAACCTGCTCGATCTCTACGTCGTCCTCAAAGCCTGATGCGCAGCGAATAGGCGAAGCGGTCTAAGTCGCTGAAAAGCCGTCCGGGCGTTCGACTTTCCCACGCGGTTATCCACGGGTCTCACACAGAAGCCGTGGAAAACTCCCGTCGCGACTGCTCGTGTTATTCTTCCCTGGATGTCGCGCGTGAACCTCGTCGGACTCTCGCCTTCCGAGCTCGAAGATCTCGCGGTCGAGCTCGGCGCGTCGCGCTACCGCGGCCGCCAGCTGGCGACCTGGATGTACAAGAAGGGCGTCTTCGACCTCGACGCGATGTCCGATCTCCCGAAAGATTTTCGCGCGCGGCTCGCCGAGCGCGCCGTCATCGAGGTGCCCGAGCCCGAGCGCGTGACGGCGTCGCGGGACGGCAGCCTGAAGCTCGTCTATCGCTTCGCCGACGGCAGCCGGATCAGCTCCGTGAGCATGCCGGACGACGACCGGATCACCCTCTGCGTCTCGACCCAGGTCGGCTGCGGCTTCGAGTGCCGCTTCTGCCTGACCGGGGTGATGGGTCTCGAGCGGAACCTCACGGCGGGCGAGATCGTCGGCCAGGTGCTGGCGGCGAACCGCCTGCTCGGGTCCGAGCGGCGTGTCACGCACATCGTCTTCATGGGG
>DATFVL010000133.1 GCA_035260325.1 Candidatus Methylomirabilota bacterium
GAAGGGCAGGAAGACCAGGCTGATCCCGATGTTGAAGAGCGTGTGGGCGTTCGCGATCTGGCGCGCGGGCCCGTCGGCCGTCGCGGCGACCGCGTGCGTCAGGGGCCCGATGAAGGGGAACACGAGCGCGGCGCCCAGGACTTTGAAGCCGATGTGCGCGACGGCGACGCGCTTGGCCTCGGCGGTCGCGCCGATCGACGCGGTGAGCGCGGTGACGCAGGTACCGATGTTCGCCCCGAGGACGATCGCCACGGCGCCGCCGAGCGGGAGGAGCCCCTGGTGCGCGAACGCGAGCGCCAGGCCGAGGGTCGCGGCGGAGGACGTGAGGAGCGCGCTGAACACCGCGCCGACGAGGACCCCGGCGAGCGGGTTCGCGGCCACGGCGCCGAGGAGGTCCGCGGCGAGCGGCGCCGACTTGAGCGGGCCCACGTTGTCGAGGATCAGCTTGAGGCCGAGGAAGAGGAGCCCGAGCCCGAGCACCGCCTGGCCGACGTCCTTCACCACCCGCCGCCGCGCCAGGAAGGTCGTCGTGAAGCCGAGCCCGACGAGGAGCGGCGAGTAGTCCGTGAGCCGGAAGGCGATGAGCTGCACCGTCAACGTCGTACCGATGTCGGCGCCGAGGATCACGCCGAGCGTCTGCCGGAAGCTCATGAGACCCGCGGAGACGAAACCGATCAGCATGAGCGTCGTCGCGGCCGAGGACTGGATGATCGCCGTGATCCCCGCGCCGGAGACGACCGCGAGGAAGCGATTCCGCGAGAGCCCCATGAGGAGGCTCCGGAGGCGCCCCTCGAGCGCGCGCTGGAGCGCCTCGCCGCCCAGGCGGATCCCGTAGAGCAGGAGCGCCGTGCCCCCGAAGAGGGCGAGCAGCACGGTCACGCCGCGCCTCCGGCCCGGGGGGCCAGGTGCGCCGTGTCGTTGACGGTCACGAGCCGTGGGGGCTTGGCGATCGACAGCGAGCCGTTGTCGACCCGGAGCCGCCACAGCGCGTTGAACGAGACGCCGAGCAGGTGGCAGAGGTAGACGCTGATCACCCCACCGTGGGCGACGACCAGCACGTCGTCGCCGTTCGCGTGGCGCGCGCCGATCCGGGCGACGGCGCGGAGCACCCGCGCGCAGACGTCGGGCAGCGCCTCGCCGCCCGGGGGCGGGCAGTCGAGCGGGGCGCGCACCCACGCGTGATAGGGATTCCCCTCGAGGGCGCGGACCTCGTCCACCGTGCGGCCCTCCCACTCGCCGAGGGACAGCTCGCGGAGCTCCGGCAGCGGGACGATCGGGATCGGGGTCCCCGCGAGCGCGATCTCGGCCGTCTCGCGGGCGCGGCGCATCGGGCTCACGTAGGCCACGGCCACGCGGTAGCCCGTCCTGAGCGCGCGGCCCAGCGCCCCGGCCTGCGCCCGCCCGACCTCGGAGAGCTCGACGTCGTGCTCGCCCTGGAGCCGACGCACCGAGTTCCACACCGACTGGCCGTGGCGCGCCAGCAGGAGCCTCACGCGGCGCCTCCCACCGCCGCGCGCGCGCGGGCGAACCGCGCCAGCGCCTCCTCCCGGCCGAGGAGCGCCAGCACCTCGAAGATCGGCGGCGAGGCCGTGCCGCCGGTGACGGCGAGGCGCGAGAGCTGGGCGAGGTCCACGAGCTTGAGCCCGAGCTCCCCCGTGAGCGCGCGGTAGACGCCCTCGAGCGCCGCCGCGTCCCAGACGGGCAGCGCCCCGAGGCGCTCGGCCAGGAGCGCAAGCCGGCGCGCGCCCTCCGCGGTCAGGTACGTCTGCGCCGCCTTGGGCTCGTACGCCGCGGGGCGCTCGAAATAGTAGCGGCCCACCTGGACCAGCTCGACGAGGGTCTTCGCGCGCTCCTTCAGCGTGTCCACGATCGGGGCGAGCCGCGCCGCGGGCGGCGGCTCGAACCCGGCGGCGCGGATGAACGGCGCGGCCAGCGCCGCCAACTCGCGCCCCGGGAGGCGCTTCAGGTACTCGTGCGAGAGCCACAGGAGCTTCGTCTCGTCGAAGATCGCCCCCGAGGCCGCGACGTCCTTGATGTCGAACAGCGCGATCAGCTCGTCGCGCGAGAAGATCTCCTGGTCGCCGTGCGACCAGCCGAGGCGCGCGAGGTAGTTGACCATCGCCTCGGCCGGGATGCCGGCGTCGCGGAACGCCTGGACCGACGTCGCGCCGTGCCGCTTCGAGAGCCGGCTCCGGTCGGGGCCGAGGATCATCGAGACGTGCGCCATCGCGGGGACGGGATAGCCGAGCGCCTCGTAGCAGAGGATCTGCTTCGGCGTGTTCGACAGGTGGTCATTGCCCCGGATCACGTGGGAGATCCGCATCGTCACGTCGTCCACGACGACGCTGAAGTTGTAGGTCGGCGTGCCGTCGGTGCGGACGAGGATCCAGTCGTCGAGCTGGCTGTGCTCGAACGTGATGGGCCCGTTGATCAGGTCGTCCACGATCGTCGTGCCCGTGTCGGGGATCCGGAGCCGGAGCGCGCCCGCCCGGAGCCCGCGGTCGCGGCAGCGTCCCGAGTAGCGGAAGGTCTCCTTGCGGGCCTGCGCCGCCTGCCGCTCGCGCTCGAGCGTCGCGGGCGCGCAGTCGCAGTAGTAGGCGCGGCCGCCCGCGAGGAGCTGCTCGGCGTGCGCGCGGTAGATCTCGAGGCGCTCGGTCTGGCGGTAGCCCGGCGTCGGCGGGCCCTCGTCCCAGTCGAGGCCGAGCCAGCGCAGCGCCTCGGTGATCAGGCCGATGTTCTCCTCGGTCGAGCGCGAGCGGTCGGTGTCCTCGATCCGGAGGATGAAGGCGCCGCCGTGATGGCGCGCGTAGAGCCAGTTGAAGAGCGCGGTGCGGGCGCCGCCGACGTGGAGGTGCCCGGTCGGGCTCGGCGCGAACCGCACGCGGACGCGCTCCGGCATGTCAGTACCGCTCGGGGGTCCGGTCGTAGCCGTCCTCGAGGAGCGTCGTGAGGACGCTGTCGAGCTGCCCCGGCGGGCTCGAGCAGGCCGGGAAGTACTTGGTCCAGGAGAGGTTGAGCTTGAGCAGCAGATCCTGGTCGCGCGGCAGCGTCTGCTCGTATTTCACGAGGCGCATGAGGCGCCCGTAGTCGTCGACGACGGTCTCCGGGCGCGTGCGGAGCAGCGCGACCTCGCTCTTCATGAAGCTTTATTCTACTCCAGCCGTGCGCCGTAGATGTTCAGCAGGACCGCCAGCACCCAGCAGATCGTGTTCACGAGCAGCGGCCGGTCGCTCAGGAAGAGCTCGGCCGGGTGGCCGCCGAGTCGCCGGCGGTAGAGGAGATAGAGATAGCGGAAGATCCCGTAGAGGACGAACGGGAGCCAGCCCGAGATCTCGACGCGGGCGGCCACGTCGGCACGCGCGGTCTAGAGCCGGATGACGTGCGGGGCGGGCGGGAGGCCGCCGGTCGCGTTGCGCGTGTCGACGACCAGGCGCGCCTCGCGGACGACCGCGGCCCAGTCGTAGGCGGCGTGGGCCGTCAGGATGAGGACGACGTCGCGCGCGCCGAGCGCGGCGCGGCTCCAGTCCACCGACGCGAGCGTCAGGCGGTCCAGCGTGAGCGACGGCACGAACGGGTCGTGGTACGCGACTCGCGCGCCCTTGGCGGCGAGGGTGGCGATGATCTCGAGCGCGGGCGAGTCGCGCGTGTCGGCGACGCCGGCCTTGTAGGCGACGCCGAGCACGAGGACGTCGGCGCCGCGGACCGCCCGCCCACGGTCGTTCAGCGCGTCGGCGACGAGCTGGACGACGTACTCGGGCATTCGGCGGTTGATCTCGTCGGCGAACGTGACGAAGCGCGGCTCGTAACCCTCGAGCCGCACCCTCCACGACAGGTAGTGCGGGTCGCTGGGCAGGCAGTGGCCGCCGAGCCCCGGGCCGGGATAGAACGGCATGAAGCCGAAAGGCTTCGTGGCCGCGGCGGCGATCACCTCCCAGACGGAGATGCCGAGCCGGCGGCACATGATCGCGAACTCGTTCACCAGCGCGATGTTGACGGAGCGGAAGGTGTTCTCGAAGAGCTTCACCATCTCCGCCGTCTCGGGTCCGGAGACCGGCACGATCTCGCGCGCGACGCGCGCGTACAGCGCCGTCGCCAGCTCACGGCACGCGGGCGTGAGGCCGCCCACGACCTTGGGAATGTCGCGCAGCGTGAACCGCCGGTTGCCCGGGTCGATGCGCTCGGGGGAGAAGGCCAGGAAGAAATCCTCGCCGGCCTTGAGTCCGCGCGCCTCGAAGCGCGGGAGCAGGATCTCCTGAGTGGTGCCCGGATAGGTCGTGGACTCGAGCACCACGAGCTGGCCGCGGCGGATGATGCGCGCCACCGCGTCGGCGGCCGACACGATGAACGAGATGTCGGGCTCCTTCGACTTGCCGAGCGGCGTCGGCACGCAGATGACGATCGCGTCGGCGTCCTTCAGCGCCGCGACGTCGTCGCTCGCGCCGAGGCGTCCCGCCCCGACGACGCGCGCGAGCGTCGCGGCCGGCACGTCCTCGATGAAGCTCCGGCCCGCGCGCACGGCCGCCACGCGCTGCGCGTCGAGGTCCACGCCGACGACCGTGGCGCCGGACTCGGCGAAGGCGACGGCGAGCGGCAGCCCGACATAGCCGAGCCCGACCACGCCGACCGTCGGCGCTCCCGCGAGCCGCTGCCTGAGCGCGTCCGCGGTCGCCGCCATCACGCGGGCTCCCGGTGACAGGGCGGGGCAGGCCTCGAGCGACGTGGGGTTGTCTGAGCGAGAGGCCTGCCCCGCCCGGTCACAGCCGCTCGCACGCCTCGCGGACGGCCGCGGCCACGCGCTCGACCTCGTCGTCGGTGAGCTCGGCGAAGCTCGGGATCGAGAGCACCTCGCGCGCCGCCCGCCAAGCCTCGGGATACTCCCGCTCCCCGCGCCCGCCGAACACCCGCTGGCCGGGCACCGGGAGCGGGTAATGGACCGCGGTGCCGACGCCCCGGTCGGCGAGCGCCTTCTGGAGCGCGTCGCGCTGCGCGTGCCGCACGGTGAACAGGTGGTAGACGTGCCGCGCCCCGGGCCGCTCCACCGGGAGGCCCAGCCCGACGCCGCCGAGGAGGTCGCGGTAGCGCGCCGCGATCCGCCGGCGGCGCTCCGTCCACGCGTCGAGGCGGCGGAGCTTGACGGAGAGGAGCGCGGCCTGGAGCTCGTCGAGCCGGCTCGAGTAGCCGAGCTCGTCGTGCCGGTAGCGGGCGACATCGCCGTGGTGCCGCAGCCGGCGGACCCGCTCGGCGACGTCCTCGCGGTCGGTCAGCACCATCCCGGCGTCGCCGCACGCGCCGAGATTCTTCGTGGGGTAGAACGACAGGCACGCGGCGTCGCCCCACGCGCCGACGGGCCTGCCCGCCCAGACCGCGCCGACGGCCTGGGCGGCGTCCTCGACCACGGCGAGGCCGTGCGCGCGCGCGAAGGCCTGGACCCGGTCCATCGGCGCCGGGTGGCCGTAGAGGTGGACCGGCACGATCGCGCGCGCGCGGGGCGTGAGCGCGCGCTCCGCCGCGGCCACGTCGAGCGCGTAGGTCTCCGGATCGATGTCCACGAAGACGGGCGCGGCCCCGGTCATGACGATCGTCGTCGCCGAGGCGACGAACGAGAACGCCGGCGTGAGCACCTCGTCGCCCGGCCCCACGCCGAGCGCCAGGAGCGCCAGGCGCAGCGCGTCGGTCCCCGAGGCGACGCCGACGCCGTGGCGCACGCCGTGCCGCGCGGCCAGCGCCGCCTCGAGCGCCTGCCCCTCGCCGCCGAGCACGAACTGGCTTCCGTCGAGGACGCGCGCCGCCGCCGCGAGCAGGTCTTCGCGGAGGGCGGCGTGCTGCCGCGTGAGGTCGATGAACGGGATCACTTGAGGCGCACCCCGCCGCTCTCGCTCGCGCCGAGCCGCGTGCCCACGGCGCCGCCCATGCCGAGCAGGTTCAGCGAGAAGCGGAACTCGTTGTCGCCGGCGCGCCCGGCGGCCTCGTCGCCCCGCCGGATGTACTCGACGAGCAGCGCCCAGCACTGGAACTTGAAGTCGATCCCGAAGCGGCTCTCGACGAAGGTGTCCGTGCGCACGTCCCAGTTCGTGCTGGCTCGCGCGATCAGGTTGCGGGTGAGCTCGCCGCTGAGCGCCGCCTGGACGAAGTTGACGGACGCGCGGTCGGGGACGTCGCCGCCCGGGTTCCACGTCCCCGGGATCTCGACGAACTCGGGGACGAAGGCCTGCCGGCGGTCGTAGCGCGTGCCCACGTTCGCGGTCAGGTAGGGCATGGTCATCGCCAGGTCGGTCGTGAACGCCTGGAAGATCCCGTGCACGACACTGTAGCTGACGTCGCTCCGGAATGCGAGCCGCGGGGTCGGCTGGACGAGCAGGTCGCCCGCGAGGTTGCCCCACCGGTCGTTCAGGATGTCGACGGCGTGCGCGACCCGAACGCGGGCCAGGTCGAGGCGCGAGACGTCGCCCCCCTCGGCGGCCACCGTCCGGCCGCGCAGGCGGTTCATCACCGAGTACTCGAGCCAGCTCGCCTCGGGCACCCGGTCCACGCGGTCGGTCCAGATGGGCAGGCTGTAGAAGTTGTTCCCGACGATCCGGATGTAGTGCGTGCGCGGCTCGATCGAGTGCAGCAGGCTCTGCAGGCCCAGCGCCCCGCCGGTCTGGTAGACGCGCGTGGCGCGCGTCTCGGCGTCGGCGCCCACCTCGCCGAGCTCGCGCACGCGGTCCCGGGCCGCCGTGTGCTCGATGAAGACGCCGTCCACGACGCCCGTGTCGGTCACCGTGCGGTCGTAGTAGGTCAGGCGGCCCCCGGCGAACGGCGTGAGCGTGGCGTAGCCCGCGAGCGCGATCGGGCGCGACACGCGCGGGTGGAGGTCGAGGCGCGTGCCCTCCGACCCGAGCTCGCGGACGAAGTGCGTGGCGCCCGTGCTGACCTCGTAGAGGAACCCGGGCAGGGCGGGGATCGGCTGGCGCACGCCCTGGACCGTGAGCTCGGGCAGGCGCTGGAGCTCGACCGGGTGGTTCGTCGTCAGGTCCTGATACGCGTACGCGCGGCCGACGAAGTTCCAGCCCGGCCACGACCTCGTGTAGAACACGTTCGAGTCGGCCCGCTGGGCCAGGCGCCGCGAAGAGGTGTCCTCGTAGGTCCGGAGCACGCCGTCGTCCGACACGCCGTTGAGGTCCACGCGGAAGAGCGACGTGGGGCCGAGGCTCCAGTCGTGCTCGAAGCGCCCGTAGCCCCGGCCGTCGCCGTGCTGGAAGACCTCGTTCACGTAGAACCCGCTGACCGATCCGCGCGCCTGCTGGGAGAGCACGTAGCGGTACTCGGCCGAGCCGCCCACCCCCCGGCTGCTGTAATAGTCCAGCGCGAACGTGGCGTCCATGCTGTCGGAGATGGCCCAGAAGAACGGAGCCTCGACGAAGAAGCCCTTGCGCGAGGACGTCCCGAGCTTGGGCGCGAGGAAGCCCGTCTGGCGCTCGCGGCGGATCGCGGCGGCGAAGAAGGGCAGGTACGGGATCAGCGGGACGTCTTTCACGCGGAACGACGCGCCGGTGCCGTAGATCCACTCCTCGAGGTCGGCGGTCGCGTCGTCGAACCGGAACGACCACGCCGGCGACGCCTCGTCCTCGCACGTCGTGAAGACGCCGCGGTGGACGCGGTAGACGCTCTCGCCGAGCCGCTCGATCCGCTCGCCGCCGATGCGGTAGTACGGGGCGGCCTGCATGCGCCCCCGGTAGACGACGCCGACGCCGGTCTTCACGTTGTACTCGATGCGCTCGCCCGCGAGGCGGTCCTCGCCGTCGTAGAAGAGCACCCGCCCCTGCGCGGTCGCGTCGCCCGTCTCGCGGTTGATCTCGACGCGGTCCGCCAGGAGGCGCGCGGTCCCATGTACGATCTCGACGTTGCCCGTCGCGACCAGCAGGTTCTCCCCCCCCACCTGCTCGAGCCGGTCGGCGAGGATCGTCACGTCCCCCCCCGGGGTCGGCACCGTCGCCGTCGCCGGCGCCTGCGCGGCCGCCGGGGCGGGGCTCGCCAGAAGAGCGCAGGCGAGCAGGACGACGAGAGCGCGGGAACGCGTCATCGGTGGCTCGAAAGTCCTCGTCAGAAAAGGGGCTCCATGCTATCAGCCCCCTTTTCGATCGAGCAAGGCTTATCGCCGCCGAAGAGCCTCGCGAGCACGTCGCCGACCAGGAAGAGCGAGCCCGCCACACAAAGGATGGGGGTGCCGGGCGCCTGCGCGCCCAACGCTAGCGCTTCGTCCGCGGACGGGGCGATCAGCACCTCGGGCCCGGGCGCGGGCACGGCGGCGCGGAGCGCTTCCGGCTCGGCCGCGCGCTGGCTCGACGCGCGCGTCAGGATGAGCCGGCGCGCCGCCGGGGCGAGCGCGGCGAGGATGCCGCGCGCGTCCTTGTCACGCGACACGCCGAGGATGAGCGTGACGGGCGTGTCACCGAAGAACGCGCGGAGCGACGCCGCCAGCGCGCACGCGGCGCCGGGATTGTGCGCACCGTCGAGGACGAGCCAGCCGCCCCGGCGCCGCAAGACCTCGAAGCGCCCGGGCCAGCGTGCGCGCCCGACGCCGTCGCCGATCGCGGCGTCGGGCGCGCCGAGCTCACGCGCGGCGGCGACGGCGAGGAGCGCGTTCGCGGGCTGGAACGTCCCGAGGAGACCGAGACGGAGGCCCGCGAGCGACCAGCCGGGCCCGGCGCAGGCGATGACCTGGCCGTCGAGCCCGCGGGGTCCGACCGTGACGTGGAGGTCGCGCCCGGCGAGGAGGAGCGGCACGCCGACCTCCGCCGCGCGGCGCACGAGCACGGCCTCCGCCTCCGGCGCCTGGGCCGCGGCGAGCGCGACGCCGCTCCGGATGATCGCCGCCTTCTCCGCCGCGATCTCGCCGAGCGTCGCGCCGAGGATCTCCTGGTGGTCGAAGTCCACGCGCGCCACAACCGTCACGGCGGGGGCGCCGACGGTCGTCGCGTCGAGCCGGCCGCCGAGCCCCACCTCGAGAACGGCCACGTCCACGGCCTCGCGCGCGAAGTGGTCGAGCGCGAGCGCGGTCGTCGCCTCGAACACGCTCGCGTCGAGACGGGCCACGAGCGTGCCGAGCGCCTCGACGCCGTCCACGACGCCGTCCTCGGGGATCGGCTCGGCGTTCACCCGGATGCGCTCGCGGAACGAGACGAGGTGCGGCGAGGTGTAGAGGCCGACGCGGTGCCCGGCCGACCGGAGGATCGCGGCGAGCAGCACCGCTACCGAGCCCTTGCCGTTCGTGCCCCCGACCTGCACGAGCCGGTAGCGCCGCTCGGGATGCCCGAGCGCCGCGAGCAGCCCCTCGATCCGTTCGAGCCCGGGACGCATGCCCGCGCGCTCACCGCCGCGGAGCGCGGTGAGCCGGGCGACCGCCTCGGCGTACGTCACGGTTATCCGGGCTGGGAAGGCGGCTCGGCGAAGAAGACCAGGATGCGGCGCAGCGTCTCCCTGAGGTCGCGCCGGTCCACGATGAGGTCGAGCTGCCCGTGCTCGAGCAGGAACTCCGCGCGCTGGAAGCCCTCGGGGAGCGGCTGGCGGATCGTCTCGGCGATGACGCGCGGCCCGGCGAAGCCGATCAGCGCGCGCGGCTCGGCCATGATCACGTCACCGAGCATCGCGAAGCTGGCGGTGACGCCGCCGGTCGTCGGGTCCGTGAGGACGGAGACGTACGGGAGCCGGCGCTCGCCGAGCCGGTGGAGCGCGGCCGAGGTCTTCGCCATCTGCATGAGCGAGAGGATCCCCTCCTGCATGCGCGCGCCGCCCGAGGCCGAGACGATGACAACGGGCAGGTGCTTGTCGATCGCGAGCTCGATCGCGCGTGTGAGCTTCTCGCCGACGACCGAGCCCATGCTGCCCCCGAGGAACCCGAACTCGAACGCGCAGAGCACCGCGGGGAGCCCGCCGATCCGCGCCAGGCCGCACACCACGGCCTCGTCGGCGCGCGTCTTCTCCACCGCCGCGCGGACGCGGTCCCGGTACTTCTTGGTGTCCTTGAAGCCCAGCGGGTCGGTGGTCTCGAGGTGCGTGTCGCGCTCCTCGAAGGTCCCCGGGTCGGCGAGGAGCGCGATGCGCTCGCGGGCCGAGATGCGGAAGGGATAGTTGCACTTCGGGCACACGCGCCCGGCGCGCTCCACCTCGGCGCGGTAGATGATCTCCTTGCAGGAGTCGCACTTGATCCAGAGGCCCTCGGCGATGTGGACGCGGCTCGCCTTGCCCTCGGACCCGTCGGTCTTGCGCCTGAACCAGGCCATATCCTCGGAGGGGGGCTACGCCCCCCTTCCGAACCTCCCCCCATCGATGGCGCCGGCAAAGCCGGCGCTCGAACGAGCGATCATCGCTTCACCCTCAGGGGCGCTTTCAGTTCGGCGATAAACGCGCCCACGTCGTCGACCAGTGTCGGCGAGCCAGCCCGCTCTTCGATGAGGCGCACGATCGCCGAGCCGACGACGACGCCGTCCGCCAGCCGTCCCACCGCCTCGACGTGCGCCGGCCGCGAGATGCCGAAGCCGACGCAGACCGGCGTCGTCGTGACGAGCCGCAGCGTCCGGATCTGCGCCGCGAGGTCCCGCGGCGGCTCCGGGCGCTCGCCGGTCACGCCGGTGAGCGAAACGAGGTAGATGAACCCGCGGCTCCGGCGCGCGATGCGGCGCACGCGCTCGGGCGTGGACGTCGGCGCGACCATGTGGACGAGGTCGAGGCCCGCCGCATCCGCTTCCGTCGCGAGCGGGCCCGCCTCCTCGGGCGGCAGGTCGGCGACGATGACGCCGTCCACGCCCGCGTCGGCCGCGGTGCGCGCGAACGCCTTCAGGCCGAAGGCGAAGACGGGGTTGTAGTACGTGAAGAGCGTGATCGGCACCGCCGTCTCCGCCCTGAGCGTCGCGACGGTCTCGAGCACCCGCGCGAGCGAGGTCCCCCGCTCGAGGGCCCGCAGCGCCGCGCGCTGAATGACGGGCCCGTCGGCGAGCGGGTCGGAGAACGGCACGCCGAGCTCGACGACGTCGGCGCCGCGCCGCGCCGCCTCGACGACGAGCCGGCGCGTGTCGGCGAGCGACGGGTCGCCCGCGGTGAAGTACACGACGAGCGCGCGCTCGCCGCGCGCCCGGAGGCGCCCGAAGGTCTCGCCGAGCCGGGACGTTGTCGCGGGGCCCGCGTGCCCGGCGCCTGCCGTGGGTGGCCTGCCCGAGATGCGCGCCGGCTTCATCGGACTTCTTTCCCGAGCGCCTTGGCGACCACGTGCACGTCCTTGTCGCCGCGCCCGGAGAGGCCGACGACGATCGCGTGCGATGCGGGGAGCGTCTTCGCGAGGCGCATGGCGTGGGCCACGGCGTGGGCCGACTCGAGCGCCGGCATGATGCCCTCGAGGCGCGTGAGCGCCTGGAAGCCCTCGAGCGCCTCTTCGTCCGTCACCGACACGAACTCGAACCGGCCCGCGTCGCGGTAGTAGGCGTGCTCGGGCCCGACCCCCGGGTAGTCGAGCCCGGCGGAGATCGAGTGCGCCGTGGCGACCTGGCCGTCGTCGTTCTGCAGCAGGTAGCTCATGCAGCCGTGCAGCACGCCGACCCGCCCCGCGGTCATCGAGGCGCCGTGACGGCCGGTCGCGATCCCCTCGCCGCCCGGCTCGACGCCGACGATCCTCACGCGGCGGTCGTCGACGAACGGGTGGAAGAGCCCAATGGCGTTCGAGCCGCCGCCGACGCACGCGACCAGCACGTCCGGGAGCCGGCCGAGCGCCTTCCGGGCCTGCCGCCGCGTCTCTTCGCCGATGACGGCGTGGAGGTCGCGGACCATCATCGGGTACGGGTGCGGGCCGAGCGCCGAGCCGAGGAGGTAGTAGGTCGTCCGCACGTTCGTGACCCAGTCGCGCAGCGCCTCGTTGATCGCGTCCTTGAGCGTCCGGCTCCCCGCCTCGACCGGGATGACGCGCGCGCCGAGCAGGCGCATCCGGAAGACGTTGAGCGCCTGGCGCTCGACGTCCTCGGCGCCCATGTAGACCTCGCACTCGAGCCCGAGCAGCGCCGCGGCGGTCGCGGTGGCGACGCCGTGCTGGCCGGCGCCCGTCTCGGCGATCACGCGGCGCTTGCCCATGCGCTCGGCGAGGAGCGCCTGGCCGAGGACGTTGTTGATCTTGTGGGCGCCCGTGTGGCAGAGGTCCTCGCGCTTCAGGTAGATCCGCGCGCCCCCGCAGTGCTCGCTGAGCCGCGCCGCGTGGTAGAGCGGCGTCGGGCGCCCGGCGTAGTCGGCGAGGAGCCCCGCGAGGCGCGCCCGGAACGTGCGGTCACGCCGTGCGCGCGCGTACGCGCGCTCGAGCTCGACGAGCGGCGCCATGAGCGTCTCGGGGACGAAGCGGCCGCCGAAGCGGCCGAAGTGCCCGCGCGCGTCCGGAAGGGTGGCGCGCCGCTTCATCGCACGCTCTTCGCCTCGGCGACGAACCGCCAGACCTTGTCCGGGTCCTTGCGCCCGGGCTCGGCCTCGACGCCGGAGTTGACGTCCACCCCGTAGGGCCGCGCGGTCGCCACCGCGCGGCCGACGTTCTCGGGCGTGAGGCCCGCGGAGAGGATGATCCGCCACCGCGAGCTCGCGAGGTCCCGCGCGACGTTCCATTCGATCGGCTGGCGCGCCTCGCCCTCGCTCCAGCGCGCGGCGCTGTCGAGCAGGAGCGCGGCGGCATACGTGCGATAGGCCAGGAACTTCACGGTCGGCGTCCACGGCCGGCGCCCTTCGAGCGCGCCCGAGGGAGGCGCGAGCTTGATCGTCTTGATCACCGGGAGCGCGTAGCCGACGAGGTCCTCGGGCTTCTCGTCGCCGTGGAACTGGAGCGCCCGCAGGCCGCACGCTTCGGCCACGGCCTTGATATGGCCCATCGGGTGATCCCAGAAGATGCCGACCGGCGTGACGAACGGCGGCAGCTTGCCGACGATCGCCGCGACCTTCTCAGGCGTCACGAAGCGCGGCGTGTCCTCGACGAAGATGAAGCCGAGCGCGTCGGCGCCCGCCTCGACGGCCGTCAGCGCGTCCTCGAGGCTCGTGATCCCGCAGATCTTGACTCTAACCATCCTGGGCATCCGTATCGCGCGGCGCGTGCGTCAGCTCCCGGAGCTTCGCCGCCACGTCGCCCGCCCGCACGAGCCCCTCGCCCACCAGCACCGCGTGGGCGCCCGCGGCCACCACCCGCCGGACCTGCGCGCCGGTGAAGAACCCGCTCTCGCTCACGACGATCGGCCCCGGCGGGACGAGCGGCAGGAGCTCGAGCGTCGTCTCGATCCGCGTCTCGAAGGTGCGGAGGTCGCGGTTGTTGATGCCGACGATCCGCGCGCCCGCGCCGAGCGCCGCGTCGAGCTCGCCCGCGGTGTGGCACTCGATCAGGGCGGCGAGGCCGAGGCCCTTCGCCGCCGCGGCGAGGTCGGCGAGGCGCCTCGCGTCGAGGATCGCGACGATCAGCAGCACGGCGTCGGCGCCGGCGGCGCGCGACTCCCAGAGCTGGTACTCGTCGAGGATGAAATCCTTGCGGAGGAGCGGGACCGGCACGGCGGCGCGGATGGGGGCGAGGAGGTCGAGGCTCCCCCGGAAGTACTTCTCGTCGGTGAGGACCGAGATCGCGTCGGCGCCCGCCGCGGCGTAGCAGCGCGCGAGGGCGAGCGGGTCGAGGTCGCCTGCGAGAACGCCGCGCGAGGGCGACGCCTTCTTCACCTCGGCGATCACCCGCGCCCGGCCGGGCGCGGGGGCGAGCGCGGCCTCGAAGTCGCGCGTGGGGCCGGCCGCCCCGACGCGGCGCTCGAGCTCCGCGCGCGGCGCGGCCGCCCGGCGGCGCGCGGTCTCCTCGCGCTTGTCGCGGACGATGTCGTCGAGGATGCTCATGGGTCGCGACGCCCGGCCGCGCTCAGAAGTCGCGGCGGAGCCCCTGGCGCCGCAGCGTCTCGAGCGGCACGCGCGTGAGCTGGTCGAGCACGAAGTCGCGCAGCGTGCGCGGCGGCGGGAGGTCGCGGACGATGCGCCCGCCGGTGACCAGCGGCTTGAGGAGCGCCTCCCACGCGCCCTGGTCGGGCCCCGGCGGCCTCCGGCCCGCGGGCAGCACCACGGTCTCGGTCGAGCCGCGGCGCCGGTAGACCTCCTTGGCGCCCGACCACTTGCCGCGCTTGGCCATCGGCCGGCCCTCGATCTCCATGATGTCGAGCGCGAAGTTCAGCACCGGCGCGTTGGCGATCGCGGTGCCGACGCCATAGCCGTCCGCGACCGGGTTCAGGTTGAGGATCTCGTACTCGTCGATGCCGCCCGAGGCCAGGATCTTCACGTGACCGAAGCCGCGGAGGTCGAGCTCCCAGCGGACCTCCTCGAGGATCCGGTAGAAGTCGCCCCGCCGCGACGAGGGCGTGTCGAGCCGGACGGCGTAGAGGTCCTTGCCGAGCGCCTCGGCGACGCGGATGGCCTCGAACTTCTCGTCCTGGAGCGTGTCGATGAGCGCGACGCGGCGGACCTTCGTGTCCACGACGTCGTGGAACGCGCGGAGCGCCTCGACCGTGTCGCCCACCATCAGCACGAGCGCGTGCGGGATCGTGCCCATCGGGTCGGCGTCGATCAGCTCGGCGGACTTGGTGACCGCGACGCCGTCGCAGCCGCCGAGGAACGCGTTGCGCTCGATCATCGGCGCGAGCGCCGGATGCATGCGGCGCGCGCCGAACGAGATCACCTGGCGCTCGCCCGCGGCCTTCTTGCAGCGCGCGGCCTTCGTCGCGATGCCCGACGCCTGGCAGAGCAGCCCGAGGAGCGCGGTCTCGTACTGCGCCCACTCGACGTAGGTGCCCTCGATGCGGAGCACGGGCTGGTAGGGCTCGAAGAGCGTCCCCTCGTCCATCGCCAGAACGTCCACGCGCAGGCCCTCGAGGAGGTTCGCCGCCTCCTCGACGCCGGCGAGGATGCCCCAGCGCCAGTCCTCGGGGAGGGACTTGAGGTAGACCTCGGCCTTCACGCGCTTCGTGTCCCGGCGCCGGGTCAGGATCTGGACGGTGCGCGCGAAGTAGACGTCCGACACCTCGCCGCGCTTGATCTCGGCGTCGGCGGCTGTGTGAAACGGTCGCTTCGGGGTTTTCGCCATTGCGTACGCGGCCTTCTACTCTCTAAAGGTTCCGAAAAGTGTGTCAGAACCCCGCGGGCAAGTCAAACCTCGGGCCGCGGGCCGCCTAGAGCCCGAGCGACTTGAGGTAGGCCCGGAACTCGTCGGCGAGGTCGGGGCGCGCCAGCGCCAGCTCGACCGTGGCCTTCAGGAAGCCGATCTTGTCGCCCGTGTCGTAGCGCCGTCCCTCGAACTCCACGGCGTACAGGGGCCGGCGGGCGCGCAGGGCGCGGAGCGCGTCGGTGAGCTGGATCTCGCCGTTCGCCCCGGCGGCCGTGTCGGCGAGGATGCCGAACAGGTCGGGCGTCAGCACGTAGCGCCCGATGATCGCGAGGTCCGACGGGGCCTCGTGCGGGCGCGGCTTCTCCACCAGGTCGAGGATCTCGTGGACGTTGCCGCCGAGCGGGCGCGACGCGATCACGCCGTAGCGGCCGAGGTGCGCGCGCGGCACGCGCTCGACGGCGAGCACCGGCCCGCCGTGGCGCTCGAAGACGTCGAGGAGCTGGCGCATGCACGGCGTCGGCGCCGCGATGATGTCGTCGCCGAGGAAGACCGCGAAGGGCTCGTCGCCCACGAGCGCGCGCGCGCACAGGATCGCGTGGCCGAGGCCGAGCGGCTCCTTCTGCCGGACGTAGGAGACCGACGCCATCTCGGAGATCGTCTTGATCTGCGCGAGCTCATCGACCTTGCCGCGGTCGTTCAGGTAGTACTCGAGCTCGAAGGCCGCGTCGAAGTGGTCCTCGATCGCGCGCTTGCCGCGGCCCGTGACGATGATGATCTCGCTGAGCCCCGAGGCCACCGCCTCCTCGACGACGTACTGGATCATCGGCTTGTCGACGAGCGGGAGCATCTCCTTGGGCTGCGCCTTCGTCGCGGGCAGGAAGCGCGTGCCGAGCCCCGCCGCGGGGAACACGCCCTTGCGCACGTTCATGGCCCCATCATACCCCGCTCAGCCGCGCGGATGCCCGCGCCCGACCCCCTCGAGCACGGCGACGATCGCGAGCACGCACGCCGCCTGGACGAGCACCAGCGCCGCCTCGCGGGGCGTCGCGTCCTTGAGGAGGATCGCGCCGAGGCCGAGGGTGATCGCGATGAAGAAGATCAGGAGCACGCTCTGGCGCTTGGTGAGGCCGAGGGACTCGAACCGGTGGTGGATGTGGTCCTTGCCCGTGTAGGCGAGCCACTCGGCGACCGAGTGCACCCGCCCGGTGACGACGCGCACCACGCCGACGAACGCGATGTCGAAGAGCGGCACGCCCAGGATCAGCGTGGGCGTGAACAGCGACACGAGGGGGTCGTTGTCGGCCCACACGCCCATCACCGCGAGCCCGGCGAGGGTGAAGCCGATGAAGGACGCGCCGCTGTCGCCGAGGAAGATCGTCGCGCCGCCGGGCCGGAAGTTGTACGGGAGAAAGCCGAGGCAGGCGCCCACGAGGGCGGCCGACAGGAACATGAGGTAGCGCTGCCCGGTCTGCAGTGACACGAGGCTGAAGAAGATCCCCGCGATCACGCCGAGGCCGGCGGCGAGCCCGTCCATGCCGTCGAGGAACTGGATCGCGTTCGTCACCGTGAGGAACCAGACCACGGTGAGGAGCATGTTCAGCCAGAGGAAGCCCGGGATCCAGTTCGGCACCGTGTCGAGGACGACCCCGTAGGCGAGCGCCGCGGCGGCGGCGCCGACCTGCCCGCAGAGCTTCGCCCAGGCCGGCACTTCGAACGCGTCGTCGAGGATGCCGAGCACGACGATGATCGTGCCGCCGACGGCGACGCCCTTCAGCGGGCGGGAGAACTCGAAGTTGGCGAGGACCGTGACGGCGAAGGCGCCGTACACCGCGGCCCCGCCGAGGAGCGGCGTCGCGACCCGATGGACCTTGCGCTCGGCCGGCTGGTCGAGGACGCCCCACGCCCGGGCCACGGCGCGGACGATCGGCGTCGCGAAGAACGCCACGGCGCACGCGAGCGCCATGAGGTAGAGCCACGGCAGCCGCCCGGCGTGGGTCCGGCCCCACACGGGCGTCAGCAGGAGGGCCACCGGGAAGACCAGGCGCACGAGCGTCCCGCGCGCGATCACGCCGCGAGCGCCTCGGCGAGCGCCGTGGCGACCGCGTCGGCCTCCGCGTCGCTCAGGAGCGGATAGCACGGCAGCGACAGGCACGTCTCCCAGAGCCGGTCGGCCTCGGGGTACCCGTCGAGCCCGAGCGCCCGGTGGATCGGCCGGAAGACCGGCCGCCGCGCGGCGATCCCGCGCGCGGCGAGCCGCGCGATGAGCGGGCCGAGCGGCCGCTCCACCCGCACGACGAACCGGTGGTAGACGTGGCGCTCGCCGAGGTCGGCGGGCACGTGACAGCGCCCGACGCCGGCGAGCGCGGCGCGGTAGCGCGCGGCGACGGCGCGGCGGCGCGCCACGAAGGCGTCGAGCCGCGCGAGCTGGCTCCGGCCGAGCGCCGCCTGCATGTCCGTCAGCTTGTAGTTGAAGCGCGGCGCGAGGTCCTCGCGCTCGTCGTAGTCGCGCGCGTCGCGCACGCGCGCGACCGGCGCCGCCGGGCCCGCGACGGCGCCGCCCTCGCCGGTGGTGAGGAGCTTGGTCGCGTAGAACGAGCACACCGCCAGGGCGCCGCGCGATCCCGCGGGCCGGCCGTCGGCGACGGCGCCGATCGCCTGGGCGCAGTCCTCGATGACCGGGACGCCCAGCGCCAGGAACTCCTCGAGGCCGACCGCGAGGCCGAAGGGGTGGACGACGACGACCGCGCGCGTCCGCCGCGTGCGGCGCCGCGCCGCGTCCTTCGGTGAGGGGCCGAGGGTCTCCGGGTCGGCGTCGGCCAGCACCGGCGTCGCCCCGCAGCGGGTCACCGCGTGGTGGAGCGCGTCGCACGCGTAGGTCGGCACGACGACCTCGTCGCCCGTCCCCGCGCCGGCGGCGCGCAGGGCGAGCTCGAGGGCCGCGCTCCCCGAGCTCACCGCGGCCGCGGCCGGCACGCCGAGCCGCCGCGCGAGCTCGGCCTCGAAGCCCGCGACCTCCTCGCCCTGCGCGAGCCGGCCCGAGCGTACGACGCGCGCCACGCGCTCGGCGTCCTCCTCGCTGAGCGTGGGCCTCGAGTGGGGGATCATTGGAGCGGGGACCGCCTGACGCGATCCATTCCAACGAGCGACCGCGAGGCCGGCACACTCTCGGGCCGGCCTGAGAGAGGTGCGTGCCGGCTCCGTTCCGCCAAGACGCTATTCATTCCACCGAAGGGTCGCCGCCCGGAAGCGCTGGCTGGCGTCAAAGATTCAGGAGCAGCCGGACCGACTGGAACGCCTCGGCGTACTTGACCCGCGCCTGGATGCCTCGGAAGTTGGCGGAGGACTTCGCGAGCTCGAGGATCGTGAGGTCCTCGATGTTGGTCTTCGTCACCTGCGAGCGGTGGGCCGCGAGGCTCGCGAGCTTGGTGTCGAGCACGTCGGCGATGTCGGTGGAGCAGTTGGGCCTGAACTCGATCGTCGAGGGGACTTCGAAGAAGAGGAAGTTCGGCACGTAGCGCGTCGCGGACATCGCGCACTGGGCGAGGTGGCGGTGATCCTGGTGCGTGTCCTCGGGCGAGTTGACGAAGATCATCCGCGGCTCGACCTGGCGGATCACGGTCTCGATGCGGACGATCAGGTCGCGCGAGAGCGGCACCTCGGTGTCCCGGTACTCGCCCCAGAACACCTTGCGGACCCCGAGGATCTGGGCCGACTCCTCCTGCTCGCGGCGGCGCACCGCCGCGTCGCCGCCCAGGGCGCCGTCCGACGCGACGAACATGAAGACGGCGTGCTCCTTCTTCGCGTACTTGGCGAGCATGCCGGCGCAGCCGTACTCGATGTCGTCGGGGTGGGCGCCGATCGCCAGGATGTTCACTCAGGCCGGCTCAGGAGAGAGGCGCGTCCACGCGTTTCCGGATTCCAAGATCGCGAGGGCCTCATCTCCGTGCATCAATAATAAGTCAAGGGCCGAGAGAGACGTGACGAATTCCCCGTGGAGCTGGGCGTACACGGGGTGCGCGTAGTCCTGAGCCTCCACGGCGATCCCCGCCTCCCGGAACCGGGCGAGGTCCATGTAGCCGGCGCCGTGCCGCCCCGCGAGGTAGGTGTCGGCGCCGACGGCGCGGCAGAGGGCCACGAGACGGGCCGTCGGGTCGGCGACGGCCCCCGGGTCGGGGAGCTCGAGCTCCGACGCGACGCTGACGGGCGCCGTCACGCCGAGCGCCCGCGCGAGCCACTCGGCGCTCGCGACGGCGAGCGGCGCGAGCCGGCTCCACCCGCGCGCGTAGAAGGCGCCGAGGTCGTCGCGATGGCGGGCGAAGTGCGGCGCGCGGCCGTAGGCCAGCTCGATCCCGCGCAGGTGGCGCCCGGCCCAGGGCGCGGCGTCGTCCACCGTCACGTCTTTGATCGCGGTGCCCAGGCGCGCGTGCACGGGCACCGTCAGCCACTGCGCTCCCGCGCTCGTCTTGATCCGGTTCCGGTTCTGCCAGCCGTTCTTCGCGTACTGCACCGTGTCGAGGAAGATGAACCGGTCCGCGGCGGCCCACTTGGCGACGTAGCCGAGCCACGGCAGATAGTGCGGCTGGTGGATCGCGACCTTCACGGACGTCGCCTGCGCATCACTGCGCCTTCACGAAGATCGGGTTGGACAGGAGCCGGCCCGGCCCGCGCGCGTCCAGGCGATAGAACGCCGGCGCGCCGTCGAAGACCTCGCGGTGGACCTGGCGCAGGGGCGTCCGTCCCGCCCAGACGGCGACGACGGCGCCGTTCCGGACGAGCGTCACGCGCACGTCGTGCGCCGAGCCGTCGAGCGCCTCCACGGCCACCGCCACCTCGAGCGGGGTTCCCGCGGGCGCCGTGAGCGTCTCGCCCGAGATCGCGGCGCGCTCCGCGGCGCGCACGGCGAACTCCGCGAGCGCGAGCCCGCCCGCCTGGGTCCGCTGGAGCGCGTACATGCGGCCCAGCCGGAGCGCGTCGAGCACGCCGCGCTCCGTGCGCTCGGCGACGAGGAAGACCGTCTGGATCGGGCCGACGGTCTTGCCCGCGGTGAGGCCGTGGAAGCCCGACTCCCCCACCGCCCACGCGGCCCGGCTCCGCGAGCCCGTCGCGTACTGCGCGAGGAGCCGGTCCCAGCCCCCGCCCGGGAGCTCGACGCGCGTCGTGTCCTCGTAGATCGCGCCGAACGCCGTGTAGCGCGCGGTGCGCTGGAGGTCGTCGGCGTACGGATCCGTCCGCCAGGAGACGCGCACGGGGCCGAACCACTGCTCGCCGCTGTCGCGCGCCTCCGGGAACGACCAGACGGTGGCGCCGCCCAGCCGCTCGACGTGGTCGATGAAGGCCTGGTGGGGCGCCAGGCCGAGGTCGCGGTACGGCGGATACGGCGCCTCGGCGAAGGGCCACGCGCGGACGAGGGTCGTCGCGGCGACGGCGAGCAGGAGGCCGCCGAGGACCCAGCGCCGGCGCCGGACGACAACGACCGCGCGGCCGACGCGCGCGAGCGCCCGGCGCTTCGTCGCCACGAGGAGCGCGCCGGGGACGGCGAGGAGCACGGGGACCAGGTCCACGGCGGCCGCCGCGCCGAAGGCGCCGGCGCCGGGGTTGCTCGCGACGGGGAGCGCGCGGAGCGCCGCCGCGTCGGTCACGCCGAAGACGAGGATGTTCTTCTGCGTGTCGTGGAGCTCCATGTCGAGCCGCCAGGGCGCGCCCGTCCAGTGGTAGTGCGGGAGCACCTCGACGCCGGGGACGAGCAGCACGCGCGGGTTTCGCCGCCGCGCGTCGGCGACGCGCTCGAGGTAGCGATCCACGCCGAGGTCCAGCACCGAGCGCTCCTCGCGCACGACGCGCGTGAGCGCGCGGAAGGGCGGCAGGCCGTACTCGATGCGGAGCAGGTAGTTCTCGGTGAGCAGGAGCGCCCCGACGCCCGCCTTCTCGGCCATCGTCTGGAGCTCGCCGAGCGCGAAGTCGCCGGTCGTGAGGTCGGAGTGGACGTGGAGGACCGCCGGGAGGCGCTCGTACGCAGCACCGGCGGCCGGCGCCGCCACGCAGGCGACCAGCATGGCGAGCGGCGCCGCGAGCGCCCGTCGCAGGCCCGGCCGCGGACGCCTCGCCCTCGTGGTCCCCGTCACGACGGCAGTCCCTTCTCCCGCGCGAGCGCCTCGTACACCTCGCACAGCTTCCGGTCCGCGACGGCAAGCGCGAACGCCTCGGCGCGGCGGACGCCCGCGGCGCCGAGCCGCGCGCGGAGCGCTCCGTCGCGCCCGAGCTCGACGAGGGCGCGGGCGAGCGCCGCCGGGTCCTCGGGCGGGACCAGGCGCCCGCACTCGCCGTCGGCGATGACGGACGGGATCCCGCCGACCGCGGCGCCGACGACGGGCACCCCGAGCGCCATCGCCTCGACGATCACGCGCCCCATGCCCTCGTTGCGCGAGGGCGCGGCGACGACGTCCGCCGCGGCGAGCCACGGCGTCACGTCGCCCACCGCGCCGGTGACGGTCAGCCGTCCGCCGACGCCGAGCGCGGCGGCCCGCGCCTCGAGCGCCGCGCGCTCCGGGCCGTCGCCGATCAGCACCAGGCGCGCGTCGGGCACGGCGGCGGCGACCGCGGGCAGGGCCTCGACGAGGAGGTCGAATCCCTTGATCGGCGTCAGGCGACCGAGCCCCGCCACCACGAAGGCCGCCGGCTCGAGGTGGAGGCGCTCGCGCGCCGCCGCGCGCGACGGCGCCGCCGCGCGCAGGCGGTCGACCGGCACCCCGCTCGGCACGCTCACGTACTGCGCCCGGCGCCCGATCCGCCGCGCCAGGTGCTCCTCGATCCCACGGTCCGTGAGGGTGACGATCCGGTCGCTCCAGCGCGCCGCGCGCCGCTCGAGCGCCGCGAAGAGCGCGCTCTTCCCCCGCCCCCAGTAGCCGTAGAAGACGTGCCCGTGCGGCTGGTGGATCACCGCCGGCACGCGCGCGAGCCGCGCCGCGAGCCGGCCGACGAAGCCCGCCTTCGACGTGTGCGTGTGGACGACGTGCGGGCGCTCGGCCGCGATGATGCGCAGGAGCCTCCGGAGCGCGCGGAGGTCGCGGACGGGCGCGACCTCGCGGCGGAGCCCGGGGACGTCCACGAGCCGCACCCCGCGCCGGCGCGCGTCCTCGAGCGACGGCGGATCGGACTCGCCGAACGAGACGGCGAGCGCCACCTCGTGGCCCGCGCGCTGGAGCGCGGCGATCGACGCGAGCGTGTTCTCCGACGAGCCGCCGAGCGAGAGGCGCGTGATCACGTGCAGGACGCGCAGGCTCACCGCGTCCCCGCGACGCGCTCGAGCGCTTCGGCGAGGGCGGTGATCGAGCGGTCCCAGCCGTAGCGCGCCTCGGCGTAGCGCCGGCACTCTTCGCGGAGGCGCGCGGCGGCCGCGGGCTCGGTCGTGAGCCGCTGGAGGAGCGCCGCGAGGTCGGCGGCCAGCGTGGCGGGCGCGAGCCCGTGGAAGAGGAGCGAGGACGAGAGCGGCGTGAGGATCTCCGGCGTCGCGCCGACCGGCGTGCCGAGCACGGGCGTGCCGCACGCCAGGGCCTCGACCGTGACGAGGCCGAAGCCCTCCAGCTCGCGCGTCGGCAGGACGAAAACGTCGGCCGCCTGGTAGTAGGCGGGCAGCGCGCTGTCCGGAATGAAGCCGAGGAACCGCACCTGGCCGTCGAGCCCGAGCGAGCCGCGGAGCGCCTCGAGCTCCCCGCGGCGCGAGCCGGCGCCGCCGACCAGGAGGAGCGCCTCCGGCGCCTGCGATTTCAGGACGGCCATCGCGCGGATCAGGAGGTCGAGGCCCATGCGGCTCTCGAGGTTCCGCACCGTGAGCAGGAGCGGGCGGTCGACGGGCAGCCCGAGCTCGCGCCGGACGGCCGCGCGGTCGGCGGCCGGCCGGAAGCGCTCGAGCTCCACCGCCCCGGGGATCTTCACGAGCCGCTCGGGCCCGACGCCGTAGAGCGCCTTCAGCTGGCCCGCCGAGAAGTCGCTCAGCACGTGGATCAGGCGCGCGCGCTTGAGGCAGGCGCGCTCGATCAGCCAGAGCGCCGCGACGCCGAGGCCGCCGGCGACGCCGCCGCGGTGGCGGCGGGTCATCCGGTGGCGCGCGCGGTACTCGAGCGGCGCGGGCGAGTAGAAGCTGTAGAGCATCGGCAGGCGCCGCCCCGCAGGCGACCGGAGGGCGCCGTAGCCCGCGAGCGGCTGGTGCAGGTGCAGGACGTCGGCGGGGCTCTCGGCGAGGTCCTCGGAGATCGCGCGCCGCGCTGCGAGGATCGAGCTCCGGACGAAG
>DATFVL010000134.1 GCA_035260325.1 Candidatus Methylomirabilota bacterium
CATCCCAAGTCCACGGCGCTCTTCGAGCACGAGTACCGGATCGAGCTCTCGCGCGCGGCCTGGCAGGCACTCAGCCGGAACGTCGGGCAGTGCCTCCGCAACTTCTTCCGCCTGCCGCTCACCGCCGAGATCAAGAAGTCCGAGCCGGCGCACTGGTCCATCGAGCACTGGTCGAAGGTCTTCGCCTTCGAAGGCACGTCGGTCTGGGTCGCGCCCGACTTCGGCTACTGGACCGGCACGGGGCGCCTCGCGCTCGTGGACTGGAAGACGGGCGGCGCGAACCCCGAGGCCGCCGCCTTCCAGCTCGGCTGCTACGCGCTCTACGCCCACGAGGTCCTCGGCGTCGAGCCGGCGCGCGTGGACCTGCTCGAGGCGAACCTGCGCGAGCCCGAGGTGACGCCTCATCGCTGGAGCGACGCGCGGCTCATGGAGATCAAGGAGCAGCTCCGGCTGTCCGTTCGCTCCATGAAGGCGTACCTCGTGGACCCCGACGCGAACGTGGCGGTGATCAACGACTTCGAGAAGACGGAGGACCTGCGCATCTGCCGCTGGTGCAACTTCCGGGCGGTCTGCCGCCCCGAGCTCGGCTCGTGACCAGGAGCAGCGCGCCGTGAGAGAGAACACGCTGAAGGCGATCTGGAAGCGGGGCGAGGCGGTCGTGAACGGGTGGTGCTCGATCCCGAGCGCCTTCGCCGCCGAGGTCATGGCCCATCAGGGCTTCGACTCGCTCACCGTGGACATGCAGCACGGCGTCGTGGACTACCAGGTCGCGGTCACGATGCTCCAGGCGATCTCGACCACGCCGGTGATCCCACTCGCGCGGGTGCCCTGGAACGACCCGGCGCGGATCATGAAGATCCTCGACGCCGGCGCGTACGGCGTCATCTGCCCGATGATCAACACGCGCGCCCAGGCCGAGGCGCTCGTGGCCGCGTGCAAGTACGCGCCGCGCGGCTACCGGAGCTGGGGCCCCGTGCGCGCGTCCATCTACGCCGGTGCCGACTACGGCGACCACGCCAACGACCAGCTCGTCGTCATGCCGATGATCGAGACGGCCGAGGCGGTGAAGAACATCGACGAGATCCTCCGCGTGCCGGGCATCGACGCGGTCTACGTCGGGCCGTCCGATCTCTCGCTGACGCTCGGCTGCAAGCCGCGGCTCGACCAGACCGACCCGCCCGTCGTCGAGGCGCAGCAGCGGATCGTCGAGGCCTGCAAGCGCCACGGCGTCGTCGCCGGCATCCACAACGCCACGGCCGCCTACGCGCTCAAGATGGTCGCGGCGGGCTACCAGTTCGTCACGCTCGCGAGCGACAGCCGTTTCATGGCCGCGAAGGCCGCCGAGGAGGTCGGCGCGGTCAGGAAGACCGGCGTCAAGGCGGGCAAGCTCCCCGCGTACTGAGGCGTGACCGGCCCCACGCATCCCTTCTCCGACGCGCTCCGGGAGCGGGCGCGCGCCCACCTCGCCGCCTTCGAGCGGCGGACCCTCGCCCCGGACGGCCGGCGGCCGGCTGCGGTCGCCGTCGTCCTGGTCCCGGACGACGAGGGCCGCGGCTGCTTCCTCCTCACGCGCCGCGCGGCCGGGCTCCGGGCCCACGCGCGCCAGTGGGCGCTGCCGGGCGGCCGCATCGACCCGGGCGAGAGCGCCGAACGGGCGGCGCTGCGCGAGCTCCAGGAGGAGCTCGGCCTCGTGCGCGAGCCCGGGTCGGTGCTCGGCCTGCTCGACGACTACGGCACGCGCTCGGGCTTCGTCATCACGCCCGTCGTCGTCTGGGGCGAGGGCGACGCCGCGCTCCGGCCGAACCCCGACGAGGTGGCCGGCGTCTACCGGGTGCCGCTCGCCGACCTCGACCGGCCGGACGTGCCGCGGCTCGTGACGATTCCGGAGAGCGACCGTCCGGTCATCCAGGTGCCGATCCTCTCGACGCTCGTCCACGCGCCGACGGCCGCCGTCATCTACCAGCTCCGCGAGGTCGTCGTCCACGGCCGCCCCACGCGCGTCGCCCACTTCGGAGAGCCCGTCTGGGCGTGGTAGTCTGAGCGGCGCGATGGGCAGGCTCGACGGGCAGGTGGCGATCGTGACAGGCGGCGGCAGCGGCATCGGCCGCGAGGCGGCGAAGATGCTGGCGGCCGAGGGCGCCCACGTGGTGGTCGCCGGGCGGCGCAAGCCGCCGCTCGACGACATCGTCGGCGAGATCGCGCGAGCCGGGGGACGGGCGACCGCGCGCCAGGCCGACGTCGGCAAGCACGCCGAGGCGGTCGCGCTCGCCCGCTTCACCGTCGAGGCGCTCGGGCGCGTGGACATCCTCGTCAACAACGCGGGCCACTCGAGCAAGGCCCGCTCGATCCGCTGGGTCGGCAAGGACGAGTGGGACAGCGTGCTCGACGTGAACCTGAACGGCGTGTACGCGCTCACCCAGGCGGTGCTGCCGGGCATGATCGAGCGCGGCAGCGGCACGGTCGTCACGGTGTCCTCGCTGGCGGCGCTCAAGCCGGGCCTGATCGGCGGCGCGCCCTACGGCGCGGCGAAGGCCGCGGTACGAAATCTGATGGGCCACGTCCACACGGTGCTGTGTGACAAGGGCATCCGCGCGACGACGATCATGCCGGCCGAGGTGGACACGCCGATCCTCGACAAGCGGCCGCTGCCCCCCGACGCGAAGGCGCGCGCGACGATGATGCAGGCCGAGGACGTCGCGCGCGCGATCCTCCTCTGCGTCACGCTCCCGCTGCGCACGGTGATCGAGGAGATCGTGATGAGCCCGACGATCCAGCGCGACATGACCGCCGACCTCGCCGTGGCGGGCCGCGCCGGCGGGCCCGACCCATGAGCGCCGCGACGCTCACGATTATCGAGGGCGCGCGCGCCGTGGAGGTGCCGGAGGCGCGCGGCCTCGAGGTCGTGACGCGCGCCGAGCGCGAGGGCCGGCCGGTCGCCCTCGACCGTGACGAGCGCGCGGCGTATCTCGGCACGAGTGCCAAGGAGCGCGCGCGCGCGCTCGCGTCGCTCGAGGCGCCCGACTTCGCGCTGCCCGACCTCGCGGGCCGCCCGCACTCGCTCGCCGAGCACCGCGGGAAGAAGATTCTCCTGGTCGCGTACGCCTCCTGGTGAGGGTGCCGCCTCGACCTGCCCGTGTGGCAGGAAGTGTACGAGGAGCTCCAGGACCGCGGCTTCGTGGTGATCACGGTCGCGCTCGACAAGAGCCCGGACGACGCGCGGCCCTGGATCGACGCCGCGAAGCCGTCGCACCCCTCGCTCGTGGACACGAAGCACGTCCTCGCCGACCTCTACAACATCGTCAACGTGCCAACGGTCCTCTGGATCGACGAGCGCGGCCGGATCGTGCGGCCGAACGACGTCGCCTTCGGCACGGACACCTTCAAGCACATCACCGGGCTCGAGGCCGCGAAGCACCTCGGGGCGCTCCGGGCGTGGGTGAGGGGCGAGGCGGCGGCGATCCCGGAGGCGCGCGCGCGGCAGCTCCAGCGGCTCCCCACCGCCGAGGACCAGCAGGCCCGCGCCGAGTTCGGGCTCGGCGAGTGGCTCTTCGAGCGCGGGCGGCGAGAGGCCGCCGCGCGCCACTTCCTCCGGGCCGGCGAGCTGGCGCCGCACGACTTCACGATCCGCCGCGGCACGATGCCGATGCGCGGCGTCGATCCGATGGGGCGGGAGTTCCGCGAGATGCTGGGGGCGTGGACCAAGGCAGGAAACCCGTACTACCGACCACTACCGGAGTGACCATGGGACTCCTCGACGGCAAGGCGGCGCTGGTGACGGGCGCGGGGCGGGGCATCGGGCGCGGCATCGCGCT
The DNA here is from genome assembly GCA_035260325.1 of Candidatus Methylomirabilota bacterium. Taxonomy (NCBI): domain Bacteria; phylum Methylomirabilota (SeqCode); species Candidatus Methylomirabilota bacterium. The sequence goes on from DATFVL010000134.1 coordinate 3,813, forward strand.
GGCCCTCGCGAAGGCCGGGGCGAAGGTCGTCGTCAACGACCTGGGTGCGAGCCTCGCGGGCGAGGGCGGCGACCAGCGCCCCGCCGCGCAGGTGGTGGACGAGATCGTCAAGGCCGGGGGCGCGGCCGCGCCGAACTTCGGCTCGGTCGCCGACTTCGGCGAGGCGACGGCGATGGTCGAGCAGGTCGTCACGACGTACGGCCGGATCGACGTGCTCGTGCACGTCGCCGGCATCCTGCGCGACCGGATGGTCTTCAACATGACCGAGGTCGAGTGGGACGCGGTGCTCGGGGTCCACCTGAAGGGCATGTTCAACACCGTGCGCGCGGCCTCGATCGCGATGCGCGAGCAGAAGGGCGGCCGGATCATCAGCATGTCGTCGGTCTCCGCGCTCGGCGCGCCGGGCCAGCCGAACTACGCGGCGGCGAAGGCCGGCATCATCGGCCTCACCTGGTCCACCGCGAACGCGCTCGCCAAGTACGGCGTCACCACGAACGCGATCATGCCGAGCGGGGCGACGCGCATGATCGACTCGACGCCGCGGGGGCGCGAGGTCTTCGAGCAGACGGGCAAGTGGCCGAGCGAGCAGGCGGTCGGCACCGAGCGCGACCCCGACAACGTCGCGCCCCTCGTCGTCTACCTCGCCAGCGACGCCGCGGCGCACGTCAACGGCCAGGTCTTCCACTCGTTCGGGTACGGCTACACGCTCCTCGCCCAGCCCCAGGCGGTGAGGCGGCTCGAGGCGAACCGCCGCCTGACGCCCGACGAGCTGGTGAAGCTCTTCCCCACGACCCTCGGCCGCGGCCTGAAGGAGCCGCCCGGCACGGCGTTCGGCAAGAGCCTCGGCGAGCGGCCGAAGGAGGAGTGGACGGACCTCGGGAGCGGCGTCCGCTTCTGGCAGTCGCCCTGGGAGGAGAAGTGAAGACGGTCCTCTTCGTCTGCCACGCCAACACCTGCCGGAGCGTGATGGCGCACGTGCTGCTCGAGCGGATGCTGGAGGAGCGGCGCGCGGACGGGGCCGTCCGCGTCCTCTCGGGCGGGATCGGCAACATCGCGCGCGACGGGATGATCCCCTCGCTGGACGCGCGGATCGTCCTCCGCGAGGAGGGGATCGATCTCGCCGAGGACGCGTTCGCCTCGACCGACCTGCGCGCGCACCCGGACATCGTCGCCGCGGCGGACCTCGTGCTGACCATGACGGCCGCCCAGACGCAGGCGATCCGCGCCCTGGGGGCGAGGACCGGACCGCCGGTGCTGACGCTCCGGGAGCTCGCCGGCGAGCTCGGCGACATCGCCGACCCCGTCGGCCAGAGCGAGGAGCGGTATCGCGCCTGCCGCGACGAGATCAAGCGTTGCCTGAAGCTCTCCCTCGACCGCCTTCTTGTGACATTATCGCCCTGAGGTGACCCCGTGACCCGGACGCGGCCCGCGGTGGTTCTGGCGCTCCTGCTGCTTGCCGCCGTCGGGCTCCTCCCCGGCGGCGCGCGCGGCCAGCAGCCGGCGGCGAAGCTCTACCGCATCGGCGTCCTCAACACCTCGTTCGCCAAGAACGCGCCGATGGTCGAGGGGCTCAAGGCGGGGCTCAAGCAGCAGGGGATGCTGGAGGACCGCGACGTGACGTACGTCGTCCGCTTCACGCGCGGGAGGGAGCCGGAGCTCGGGCCCGCGGCCGAGGAGCTCGTGCGGTCGAAGGTGGACCTGATCTTCGCGAACGGGCCGCTCGCGACGCGCGCGGCGAAGGCCGCGACGTCGGCGATCCCGATCGTCTTCACGGTCGTGAGCGACCCCGTCGCCGCGGGGCTCGTGTCGGAGCCCGCGCGGCCCGCCGCCAACGTCACCGGGGTGTCCGGCCTGACGACCGAGCTCGTGCCGAAGCGGCTCGAGATCCTGAAAGCGCTCGCGCCCCGCGTCCGCCGGGTGCTCGTCGTCGCGCACCCGGATGATCCGGCCTCCGTCGTCGCGCAGCGGAAGGCCCAGGAGGTCGCCGCGCGGTTCGGCGTCGAGATCCTGGCGCGCCCGGCGCGGAACGCGGCCGACGTCGAGACCGTCACGCGCGAGCTCAAGGCCGGCGACGGGATGCTGCCGCCCGACCTCCCGCGTCTCGAGGTGCCCGGGCGGATGCTCGAGGTCTCGCTCGCGCGGAAGATTCCCGCGGTGTTTCCGACGACGCTCTGGATCCGCCAGGGCGCGCTCGCCTCCTACGGCTCCGATCAATACACCGAGGGCGTCCAGGCGGCGACGCTCGTCGCCAAGCTCCTCAAGGGGGCCCGGCCCCAGGACGTGCCCGTCGAGGGCGCCAAGAAGCTCACGCTCGCGATCAACCGGGGGACCGCGAAGAGCCTCGGCCTCGCCGTGCCCGAGGATCTACTCAAGCGCGCCGACCGGGTCGTGGAGTGACGTGAAGGCGCGCGGGCGCCTGTTCCGTCAGTACGTCCTCGTGCTCGCGGTCCTGGTGAGCGGGCCGCTCCTCGCCTCGGGCGCCATCGGCGTCTACCTCTCATACCAGCAGAACAAGGCCGCGCTCGTCACCCTCCAGCGCGAGAAGGCGCGCGCCGCGGCGACGAAGATCGAGGGGTTCATCAAGGACATCGAGCGGCAGATCGGCTGGACGTCCCAGCCCCAGCTCGGCCCGCCCGCGGTGCAGCTCGAGCAGCGGCGGGTCGAGTACCTGCGCCTCCAGAAGCAGGCCCCCGCGATCACCGAGATCAGCTACCTCGACGCGGCCGGCCGGGAGCAGCAGCGCATCTCGCGCCTCGCGATGGACGTCGCCGGCAGCGGGCTCGACGCCTCGCGTGAGCCGAAGTTCCTCGAGGCGAAGGGCGGCCGCGTCTACTACGGTCCGGTCTACTTCCGGAAGGAGTCGGAGCCGTACATGACGCTCGCGGTCGGCGCCCCGGGCCGCGAGGGCGGCGTCACTGTGGCCGAGGTGAATCTGAAGTTCATCTGGGACGTCGTCTCGCAGATCAAGGTCGGCAAGGCCGGCCACGCGTTCGTCGTGGACGGCCAGGGCGCGCTGATCGCGCACCCCGACATCAGCCTGGTGCTCCAGAAGACGACGCTCGCGGGGCTTCCGCAGGTCAGGGCGGCGCTCGCCGGCGCGGCCGGTCCGGCCGGCGAGCCCGAGGAGGTCACGCTCGCGCACGATCTCCGGGGCCAGCGCGTTCTCACCGCCCAGGCGGCGATCGTGCCGCTGCGCTGGTCGGTGTTCGTCGAGCAGCCGCTCGAGGAGGCGTTCGCGCCGCTGTGGGCCGCGATCCAGCAGACCGCCATCCTCGTGCTCGCCGGCGTCCTCCTCTCGATCGTGGCGAGCGTGCTGCTCGCGCGGAAGATGGTGACGCCGATCCAGGCGCTCCAGGAGGGCGCCGCGCGGATCGGCGCGGGCGAGCTCGGGCACCGGATCGAGATCCGCACGGGCGACGAGCTGGAGGCGCTCGCGGCGCAGTTCAACACCATGACCGCCCAACTCCAGGAGTCGTACGCGACCCTCGAGCGGAAGGTCGAGGAGCGCACGCGGGAGCTCACCGAGGCGCTCGAGCAGCAGACGGCGACGGCGGAGATCCTGCGCGTGATCTCGAGCTCGCCGACAGACGTCCAGCCGGTGCTGGACGCCGTGGCCGAAAGCGCCGCGCGGCTCTGCGGCGCCGTCGATGCGATCGTCATGAGGGTGGACGGCGACATGATGCACCGGGTGGCGCATTTCGGCGCCATCACGGCGGTGAGCGACGTGCGTCCGGTGACGTGGGCCACGCCGTCCGGCCGCGCCATCCTCGAGCGTCGAACGATTCACATCGACGACATCCTCGAGGAGTTCGCCCACGGCGATTATCTCGAGGCGCGAGCGCTGCAACAGGGCAGCGGCTTCCGCACCGTGCTCGTCGTCCCGCTCATGCGCGAGGACGCCGTGATCGGCGTCATCACGATCCGGCGGGTCGAGGTGCACCCGTTCACGGCGAAGCAGACGGCGCTGGTGAAGACCTTCGCCGACCAGGCGGTCATCGCCATCGAGAACGTGCGCCTGTTCAAGGAGCTCGAGGAGCGGACGCGCGCGCTGAGCCGGTCGGTGGAGGAGCTGACGGCA
>DATFVL010000135.1 GCA_035260325.1 Candidatus Methylomirabilota bacterium
CCGGGTCGCGGTTCTCTAGCGGGCGCCCGCCGGCGCGGGCGCGGAGGATACGCTGAGACAGCCGGAAGCTCCGACGCCCAATCTGACCCAGGCCTTCAAAGAGCTGGTGCAGATCGGGATCACGCTCACGAGCGAGCGCGATGTCGCCACGCTGCTCGAGCGCATCCTCAGCGAGGGGCGGCGGTTCACGCGCGCGGAGGCGGGCACCCTGTTCCTCCGCGAGGGCGACTTCCTCCGGTTCGCCGTCGTGCAGAACGATCGCCTGGCGCGCGAGCTCGGTCAGGATGAGATGCGGCGTCAGCTCCAGGAGCAGCCGCTCCACCTCCGCGAGCTCTCCCTGGCGGGGCACGTCGCGCTGACCGGCGACATCCTGAACCTCCACGACACGTACATGATCCCGCCCGACCGGCCTTACCGCTTCGACTCGACCGTGGACGCGCGGACGACGTACCGGACGCAGTCGATCCTCGTCGTCCCGCTCCAGGATCCGAGCGGCACCATCCTGGGCGTGCTCGAGCTGATCAACGCGCTGGACCGCGGGAGTGTCGTCCCGTTCGATTCGCAGTACGAGAGCCTGGTGCGGGCGCTGGCCTCCCAGGCGGCGGTCGCGATCCGCAACGCGCGCCTCGAGGACCTCTCGCTCAAGGACGCCCTCACCGACGTCTACAACCGTCGCTACTTCATGATCCGGATGGAGGAAGAGCACAAGCGCTACACGCGGTTCGCCGAGCCGCTCGCGCTCGTCCTGCTCGATCTCGATCATTTCAAGGACGTCAACGACCGGTTCGGCCACCGCGAGGGCGACGCGGCCCTCCGCGAGGTCGCCCAGCTCCTCCTGAAACACTCGCGGGGTTTCAGCGTCGTCACCCGCTACGGCGGCGACGAGTTCGCGATCATCCTCGTCAACACGGCGAGGGCCGGCGCCCGCACCTACGCCGAGCGCATCCGGGCCACGATCGAGGGGCAGGCCTTCGGGCACGGCCGGGCGACCGCGAGCCTCGGCGTCGCCGCCCTCCCGGACGACGGCACGTCGGCGGACGATCTCATTGTGGCCGCGGACCGGGCGCTGTACGATGCCAAGCGACTCGGCCGGAACCGGGTTTCGGGATGAGCCGGGGACCATGCTCGACCGCGCCCAACTGCTCGAGGACCTCATCGACATCGGCCTCGCGCTCACGAGCGAGCGCGACCTCCACGCGCTCCTCGAGCGCATCCTCGAGCTGGCCCGGCGGTTCACGCGGGCCGAGGCCGGCACCCTCTTCCTCCGGGAGGGCGATCACCTCCGCTTCGCGGTAGTCCAGAACGATTTCCTCGAGGCGCGCCTCGGCAAGTCCGAGATGCAGCGGCGCCTCCAGGCCGCGCCCATGGCCCTCTCCGAGCCGAGCCTCGCCGGCCACGTCGCGCAGACCGGCGAGCTCATCAACGTGAGCGACGCGTACGCGATCGGCGTGCAGCAGACGGTCGCGTTCAACAGGTCGGTGGACGCGAGCAACGCCTACGGGACGCGCTCGGTCTTCGTCGTGCCGATCCAGGATGCGAAGGGCAACGTCGTGGGCGTCCTCGAGCTGCTCAATGCGCTCGACGAGGGCGGCGCGATCGTGCCGTTCGACCACGGGGACGAGAAGCTGGTCCGCGCCCTCGCGTCGCAGGCCGCGATCGCGATCCGCAACGCGCGCCTCGAGGACCTCTCGTTCAAGGACGGGCTCACGGAGCTCTACAACGGGCGCTACTTCGCGCTACGCCTCGACGAGGAGGCGAAGCGGAGCGCCCGCTTCGGCCACCCGCTCTCGCTCGCCTGCCTCGACCTCGACGGCTTCACGCGCATCAACGACGACAAGGGGCGCGCGGCGGGCGACGAGGTCCTGAAGGAGACGGCGCGGCTCCTCGTGAAGCACTCGCGGAGCTTCACGATCCTCGCGCGACGCGCCGGCGACGACTTCGTCGCGATCCTGGCGAACACGCCCAAGGCGGGCGCGGTGACCTACGCCGAGCGCATCCGCGGCGTCATCGAGCAGCACCCCTTCGCGCAGGGCCCGGTGACCGCGTGCCTCGGGGTCGCCGCGCTTCCCGCCGACGCGGCGTCGGCCGAGGACCTCATGGCGAAGGCCGACCGCGCGGTCGGCGAGGCGAAGCGGCTCGGCCCGAACCGCGTCACCGCCCTCTGAGCCGCGGGCCCGGCGTCGGTCGGTCCCTCCGGCTCATGGGTCGGCCTCCTCGTGCCAGAGCCCGAGCGCCCGGAGCGCGGGCTCGTCGTTGAATTGGAAGAGGCAGGCCGGCACCGACGCGGACGCGTTCCGGTGCTCGACGCGATTCCAGGGCGGCACGACGAGCGTGTCGCCCGCCTCCCACGTGAGCGCGGCGTCGCCGACGCGCGTCTCTCCGCGGCCCTCGATCACGTGGCAGACGGCGCTCACGCTGCTGCGCGGGGCCCGCGTGACCTCGCCGGGGCGCAGCCACAGCGCCTCGCACCCGAGCGTCGGGAGCGGCGGCGCGCCGGTCTTCGGGTTGACGTACCGGAGCGCCACGGGCTGGTCCGCCGGCGCGGCCGCGGCCATGGCGGCGAGCGCCCCGCGTACGCTCGCCCACGGCCAGCGCACCTGGGGATAGCCGGTGTCCGGATAGCGCGAGCGACGCGGCACGAGCCCCGCCGCCGTGAACTCGTCCTGCGACGAATCCGCGTCGGCGGACGGCCGGGCCGCCGGGCGCATCTTGGAGGCCCAGCTCGCGTCGAGGGCCCGTACCAGCGGCAGGTCGAGCCCGTCGAGCCACACCACGGGCTCGTGCCCCTCGTGCCCGTGGTCGTGCCAGCGCATCGGCGGCGTGACGATGAGGTCGCCCGGCTCCATCGCGCACTTCACGCCGTCCACCGTCGTGAAGGCACCGCGCCCCTCCACCACCAGCCGGAGCGCCGCCGGCGTGTGGTGATGGCTCGGCGCCGCCTCGCCGGGCAGGATGATCTGGAGCCCCGCGAACAGGGTCGCCGTGATCGAGTACGCGCCGCGGAGGCCGGGGTTCTCGAGGACGAGCACGCGGCGCTCCGCCTGCTCGATCGGCACGAGCCGTGCCGCCTCCAGGAGGAGCGGGCGCGCGTCGTGCCAGCGCCAGCGGTGCGGGACCGCGCGGCTGCCGCGCTCGCTCGGCAGGAGCATGTGGAGCGCCGTCCACAGGGGGCCGAGCGCGAGCGCGTCCAGCGCCTGGGAGTAGGCCGCCGGCAGGCCCGCGTCACGCGTCGGGAGCGCCGCTCTCATGCCGTCCGGGATCATACACGATCCCGACCGTCTTGACATGTATACAAGTCGTATGTCATGAGAGATCCAGGATGACCCCACGCGCCCGCCCCCGGACGTACCTGGCGGACACCGTCTACGCCGCGCTCCGCCAGGCGATCCTCGAGCGCGAGTTCGTCCCGGGCGAGCCCCTCACCGAGGGCGACCTTTCCCGCCGGTTCCGGGTGAGCCGCACCCCCGTGCGCGAGGCGCTCGCCAAGCTCGAGCGCGACCGCCTCGTGCGCGTCGTGCCGAAGAAGGGCGCCTTCGTCAGAGCGCTCTCCCACGACGAGATCCGGGACCTCTACGAGGTCCGCGAGGCGCTCGAGGCGCTCGCGGTCCGGCTGGCGACGCCGCACCTCTCCCGCGAGGAGCTGGAGGACTTCGAGGCGCGCTTCCGCGAGCTCCGGGCGCGCGGGCCCCGGGCGGCCTACACCGAGGTGCGCCCGCTGGGCGAGGAGTTCCACCGCCTGCTCGTGAAGCGGACGGAGAACGCGCGCCTCATGCGCGTCCTCGAGGAGATGCGCGAAGAGGTGCGTCCCGTCTGGACCATGGCCCTCGTCGCGCCCCGGCGGGTCCAGGCGCTCATCCGCGAGCACCTCGCGATCATCGACGCGCTCAGGCGAGGCGACGCGCGGCGCGCCGCGCGGCTGATGCGGCTGCACATCCGACGCGTCCGCGACGCGATCTTCCGGCTGGTCGACTGAGAAAGGAGTTCGCCATGGCCGAGACGAGCCCGTTCCGCAGAGAGCTCGAGAACGCCGTCAACGCGCGGCACAGCCGCCTGAACCCGTTCACCGAGAAGTGGGTCAAGGGCGAGCTGACGCGGCCCCAGCTCGGGGCGTGGGCCGCGCAGCACTACCAGTACGTGTCGCAGTTCCCGCGCTGGTGCGCGACGGTGTACGGCGAGTGCCCCGACTCCGACGCGCGCGATTTCCTGCTCGAGAACATCATCGAGGAGGAGTCGGGGACGAAGCACGTCGACCTCCTGATCCGCTTCGCCGAGGCGTGCGGCGTGAGGCGCGGGGAGGTCGAGAGCGCGCGCCAGCTGCCGACGACGCGGGGCCTCACCGCCTGGTGCTTCGAGATGTCGCGGCGGCCCTTCCACGTCGCGGCGGCCGGCCTGCTCGTCGGGCTCGAGTCGCAGGTGCCCGGCATCTACCGGCGCAACCTGCCGCCGCTCAAGACGCACTACGGCTTCACCGACCACGAGGTGGAGTTCTTCGCGATCCACATCGAGGCCGACGAGGTCCACAGCGAGCGCGGCTACCAGATCGTCGAGCGCCACTCGACGACGCCCGAGAAGCGCGCGGAGGCGATCGACGCCGTCCGTCAGGCGACCGAGATGCGCTGGCAGTACATGACCGGCCTCCATCGCGCCTACGTCCTCAAGGAGGACATGTAACGCCATGTCGGCGCTGAGGGTGGCCCGCCTGGACGATCTCCCGGCGGGCCGGCCGACCCTCGTCGAGGCCAACGGCCTCCGGCTCGTCCTGGCGCGCGTGAAGGACGACGTCTTCGCGTGCCAGGACACGTGCGCCCACAAGGGCGGGCCGCTCTCGGAGGGCAAGCTCTCCGGCGTGCGGCTCGCCTGCCCGTGGCACGGCTGGATGTACGACGTCCGGACGGGCGAGTGCGTGCTGCCGGGGCGCGGCAACCGCGTCGCCAGCTACCCGGTCCGCGTCGAGGCCGGCGAGGTCTGGGTGGAGCTCCCGTGAGGCGACGGCCGTGGCGCTGACGCTCGAGAAGGCCCACGCGTGCATCGAGCGCGGCTTCGCCAAGGCGCGGACGCTCGGCTTCAAGGTGGCGATCGCGGTGGTGGACGAGGCGGGGCACCTCGTCGCCTGCGACCGCATGGACGGGGCACTCTGGCCGACGCCCGAGATCGCGCGCGCGAAGGCGAACGCCGCGGCCGCGTTCCGGGCCACGACGCAGGACCTCGAGGAGCGCTTCAACAAGGGACGCCAGCTCTTCGCCGACAACGTGGCGACGCTCGGCGACTACCGGTTCGTGTTCGGCCGCGGCGCGGTGCCCCTCGTCGAGGGCGACCAGATCGTGGGCGCCGTCGGGGTGAGCGGCGCGGTGCCCGCCGACAACGACCACGCCATCGCCGACGAGGCCGCCGGCCACCCCGTCCTGCCCAAGAGCCACTGACGCGCGGGCCCCACCCTCGATGCCCCGTTCTGAGGTAAGCTTCCTCCCGTGCAGTTCGAGGTGGAGATCCACGAGAACGAGGCGAGGGAGTGGGTGGCGACCGCCGTCGCGTACGGCGTGACGGCGACGGGCCGGACGGAGAAGGAGGCCCTCGCCCGCATCATGGAGGCCCTCGCGCAGCACTTCAAGAAGACCCTGAGGCCGTGAGCGGCGCGCTCGCGGGCCTGCGTGTCGTGGACTGCTCGCGCCTCATCGCGGGCGGCGTTCTCGCGACGATCCTCGCCGACCACGGCGCCGACGTCGTCAAGGTCGAGAACCCGCGGGGCGGCGATCCCCTCCGGACGTGGCTCCGCGAGCGGGGCGAGCTGTGGTGGAAGGTCTACGCGCGCGGCAAGCGGTCCATCACGCTCAACCTCGCGCACCCGCGGGGACAGGCCCTTCTGCGACGGCTCGCGCGGGACGCCGACGTCCTCATCGAGAACTTCCTCCCCGGCACCTTCGAGAAGTGGGGGCTCGGCTGGGACGTCCTCTCGGCCGAGAACCCGCGCCTCGTGTTCGCGCGCGTCTCGGGCTGGGGGCAGGACGGCCCGTACCGCGACCGCCCGGGCTTCGGGACGATGGTCGAGGCGATGAGCGGCTTCGCCGCGGCGACGGGCCCCGCGGACCGGCCGCCGACGCTGCCGTCGTTCCCGATGGCGGACATGGTCGCCGCCCTCGCCGGCGCCGCCGCCGTGCTCGCGGCGCTCCGCCACCGCGACCAGGCCTCGGGGCGTGGCCAGGTGATCGACATCTCGCTCTACGAGCCGCTCCTCTCCGTCCTCGGGCCGGCCGCCGCCGAGTACGCGCTCGACGGCACGATCCGGACGCGCCACGGCAACCAGTCGGACAACGCGAGCCCCCGCGGCACCTACCGGACGCGTGACGGCAAGTGGGTGGCGCTCTCGGCCTCGACGCCCGCCTCGGCGACGGCCCTCTTCGCCGGGCTCGGGCTCGGCGACATGCTGCGCGACCCGCGCTTCGCGACGAACGACGCGCGCGTCGCCCACAACGACCTGGTGGACGACGCGCTGTCCCGAGCGATCGGCGCGCGGACGCTCGACGAGATGCTCCTGCTCTTCGAGAAGGCGGACCTGACGGCCTCGCCCGTCTACGACGTCGCCGACATCACGAAGGACCCCCACGTGCTCGCGCGTGGGATCCTGGCGGACGTGCCCGACCCCGACCTCGGCGCGGTCCGCATGACCGCGCCGACGCCGCGCCTCGGCGCCACGCCGGCCGCGATCCGCTGGCCGGGCCCGAGGCTCGGCGCGCACAACCGCGAGGTCTACGCCTCCCTCGGCGTCTCCGACGCGGAGCTCGACGAGCTCAGGCGCGACGGGATCGTCTAGCGTGGCGCGGCGCGCGCCCGCGGCCCCGGCCGCGTCGCCGAACCCCTTCGCCCACGCCACGGCGATCTCCATGCTCGACGCCCTCGCGGCGCGCCACGGCGCGAGCGAGGCGATCGTGTTCGGCGACCGGCGCATGACCTTCGCCGCGTTCGCCGCGGCCGCACACCGGCTCGCGAGCGGCCTCGCGGCGCTCGGGATCGGCCGCGGCGACAAGGTCGCGATCTGGCTGCCGAACCGGCCCGAGTGGTACGTCGCCCAGTACGCGTGCGCGCGCCTCGGCGCGGTGGTCGTCGCGCTGAACCCGCGCTACAAGGCGCACGAGCTCACGTACATCCTCGGCCAGTCGGACGCGACGGCGCTCCTCCTCACCGACCACCTCGGCGGGATCGACTACTTCGAGACGCTCCACCAGGTGCTGCCCGGGCTGCCCGCGTCGGTCCCCGGCGAGCTCTCGAGCGCCGCGTTTCCGGCGCTGCGCCACGTCATCGTGGACGCGGAGGACCCCTATCCCGGCTGCCACCGCCTCGCCGATCTGTTCGAGACGGGGGCCGCGCTGCCGGCCGCGGCCGGACCCGACGACGTCTTCACGCTGCTCTACACGTCGGGCACGACCTCGTTCCCGAAGGGCGCGATGATCACGCACCGTAACTGCGTTCCCCATGGCTGGAACGTCGGCGAGGCGCTGCGGATGACGCCCGAGGACCGGGTGCTCCACGCGCTGCCGGCCGCCGGCACGTGGGGCGGCGTCAACATCCCGCTCGTCACGTGGAGCCACGGCGCGTGTCTGGTCTTGATGGACGCCTTCGATCCGCTCCGCGCGCTCCAGCTGATCGAGCGCGAGCGCTGCACCGTCTGGAACGCGGTGGACGCGATGGTCAAGGCGATGCTCGACCATCCGGACCTCGAGCGTTACGACCGCTCGTCGCTCCGCACGGGCGCGCTCGGCTCGACGGGCGGCGGCGCGCACGGCCTCTTCGAGGCGTGGATCGGGAAGATCGGCGTGAAGGCGGGCTACGAGCCCTACGGGATGACCGAGGTGAACGCGATGGCGCTCTACCACGAGCTGGACGAGCCGCTCGAGCTCCGGAAGCTCCCGGGCGTCAACCCGGCGCCCGGGCTCGCGGTGCGCGTCGTGCACCCGGAGACCGGCGCGCCGTGCCGGCCGGGCGAGGAGGGCGAGCTCCAGTTCCGCGGCGAGATCGTCACGCGCGGCTACTACAAGAAGCCCGAGGAGACGGCGGCGGCGTTCACGCCGGATGGCTGGTTCCGCTCCGGCGACCTCGGCGTCCAGGACGCCGCGGGCCATACCATCTTCAAGGGACGGCTCCGGGAGACGCTCAGGATCAGCCACTTCATGGTCGCGCCGGGCGAGATCGAGGCGTTTCTCATGTCGCACCCGGACGTCGCCCAGGCGTTTGTCGTCGGCGTGCCCGACCCCAGGCTCAACGAGGCGCCGGTCGCCTACGTTATCTTAAAGCAGGGCGCCTTTCTCACCGAGGACGCGCTGCGCGGCTTCTGCCGGGGGAAGGTCGCCTCCTACAAGATCCCGGTCGCCGTGCGCTTCGTGAAGGACGTGCCGCGCACGCCGGGGCCGCACGGCGACAAGGTCCAGCGCGGCAGGCTCCGCGAGCAGGCGATGCGGGAGCTGGGGAGAGGCGCGGCGGTCTGAGCGTCCGTCCGAGCTAGGCGCGCCGCCTGGCAGACGTCCCGGCGCGCCGCCGCGCGCGGGCGAGGCGCACGGTGCTCCCGCGGACGCGCGTCGCGCAGCGCCGGCAGAAGTACCCGAGCTCCACCGGGTGCCCGCAGGCGTCGTGGACGAGCGCGCTCGAGCGGTGCACGTGGCGCGTCCCCCACGTCGCGAGCGCGCCGATCACCACCCCGAGCTCGCGCCCCTTGTCCGTCAGCGCGTACTCCGCCCGCGGCGGGTGGTCGGAGTAGAAGCGCCGCGCGACGAGTGCCTCATCCTCCATGAGCTTCAGCCGGTCGGACAAAAGATTCGGCGCGATCCCCTTGAGGCTCGACTGTAAGTCCTGGAAGCGCTGCGGGCCGCGGAGCAGGTCGCGCACGAGCAGGAGGGTCCAGCGGTCGCCGACGACGTCGAGCGACTTCGCCACCGGGCACGCCTGGCCGTAGCGCTTGGGCACGTCCCGAGTATAGCCGGCGCTTGACAGAAATGCTAGTAACTATAAAATAGAAAGTCACATGGACCCGACGACCCGCCGGCTCCTCGAGGCGCCCATCGCCCCGACGCTCCTCGCCCTGGCGGCGCCCAACGTCCTCATGCTCGTGTCCCAGGTCGCGCTCAACGTCCTCGAGGCCTACTTCGTGGGCTGGCTCGGCGCCGACGCCCTCGCTGGCGTCTCCGTGACCTTCCCCCTCGTCATGCTCATGCAGACGATGTCGGCGGGCGGGATGGGCGGCGGCGTCGCCTCGGCGGTGGCGCGCGCGCTCGGCGCCGGCCGCCGCGCGGACGCGAGCGCCCTGGTCGCCCACGCGATCGTCATCGCGCTCGCCATGGCGGCGCTCTTCAGCGCGGCCCTCCTCGTGGGCGGTCCCGCGATCTACCGGGCGATGGGGGCGCGCGACGGCGCCCTCGCGGCCGCCCTCGCCTACTCGAACGTGATCTTCGCCGGCGCCGCCGCGTTCTGGCTCTTCAACACGCTGGCCAGCGTGGTACGCGGCACGGGCAACATGCGCCTGCCGGCCGGGGTGGCCGTCGGCGGGGGCGCGATCCTCCTCGGGCTCTCGCCCGCCCTCATCTTCGGCTGGGGCCCCCTGCCGCGGCTCGGCGTGCGCGGCGCGGCGATCGCGCTCGTCACCTATTACGGCCTCGGCGCCCTCGTCTTCCTCGGCTACCTCGTCTCCGGCCGGAGCCTCGTCACCCTGGCGCCGCGGGCGGTGCGCTTCCGGCGCGCGCTCTTCGGGGAGATCCTCCGCGTCGGGGCGCCGAGCCTCGTGAACAACGTCCAGACGAACCTGACCGTCGTGATCCTCACGGCGCTCGTGGGGCCCTTCGGCACCTTCGCCCTCGCGGGCTACGGCATGGGCGTGCGCCTCGAGTACCTCCAGATCCCGCTGGTCTTCGGCTTCGGCTCGGCGCTCGTCACGATGGTCGGCACGAACTTCGGCGCGGGCCGGGCCGAGCGCGCCCGGCGCGTGGCGTGGACCGGCGCCCTGATGGCGGCGGGCGTCTGCGAGACGATCGGGCTCGCGGCCGCGCTCTTCCCGCGCGCGTGGCTCGGCCTCTTCAGCTCGGAGCCCGAGGTCCTCGCCGCCGGCGCCGCCTACCTCCGCGTCGTCGGCCCGACGTACGGCTTCTTCGGTCTCGGGCTCGCGCTCTACTTCGCGTCCCAGGGCGCGGGCCGGCTCCTCTGGCCGCTCCTCGCGGGCGCGAGCCGTCTCGGCGTCGCGGCGGCGGGCGGCTGGCTGATCCTCCACTGGACCGGCGGCGAACTCGCGGCGCTGTTCGCCGTGATGGGCGCGGCGCTGGTCGTCTTCGGATCCACGCTCGCGGGCGCGATCCATCTCGGCGCCTGGAACGCACGGAGGGAACCATGAGCACACAGCAGATCTTCGGCCTGCAGTTCCTGCTGAGCCTGGTCGTGTACGGACTCATCGCGCGGTGGTACGTGGCGCCGCGGCTCCGAGCGCTGCCCGTCGCGTCGGCGCTGACGCCGCTGCTCTTCCTCCACGCGACCCGTCACCTCGGCATGGTGTTCCTCGTCCCGTCGGTCGTCGGCCCGGGGCTCCAGCCCGAGTTCGCGGTCCCGGCGGCGTACGGCGACCTGCTCGCGGCGCTTCTGGCGCTCCTGGCGCTCGTCGCGCTCAGGGCGCGCTGGCCGGTGGCGCTGGCGCTCGTCTGGGTCTTCAATGTCGTCGGGGCGCTCGACCTGGTGAACGCGCTGTACCGCGGCGCGCGGCTCGGCGTGAGCCTGGGCGCGGCCTACTACATCCCGACGTTCGCGGTGCCCGCGCTGCTCGTGACGCACGCGATGATCTTCGCCATTCTCCTGCGGCGCTCACGGTAAGGAGGGACCGATGCCCAGGATGCTCGACGCGATCCGCATGATGCAGCGCGGAGAGCTGCCGCCGCCGCCCGTCGCCACGCTCATCGGATTCACGCTCGTCGCCGTCGAGCCGGGCCGGGCGGTCGTCGCGCTCGAGGCGACGGAGCGCCACGCGAACCCGATGGGCACGCTCCACGGCGGCGTCCTCTGCGACGTCGCGGACGCGGCGATGGGGATGGCCTGGGCGTCCACGCTCGACGAGGGCGAGACGTTCACGACGCTCGAGCTCAAGATCAACTTCCTCAAGCCCGTCTGGACGGGACGGCTCACCGCCACCGGACGCGTCGTGAAGGGCGGCCGGACGGTCGGCCTCGTCGAGTGCGACGTCGTGGACGCGAAGGAGCGGCTCGTGGCCCGGGCGAGCTCGACCGTGCTGACCCTCCGGGGCGCCGAGGCCGCCGGCCGCTAGACGCCCCGACGGGCGTCGAGTATTCTCGGAGCGCATTCCCGAGGGAGCGCATCCGTGAGGCTCGACGTCTGAGGAGGCGACCATGGCCGAGCGACTGGCACTCGCCGTCATACCCGGGGTGGGCTGGAGCGCGCGCGAGGTGCAGGCGGTCGCCCGCGAGGCGGAGGACGCGGGGTTCGACGCGATCTTCGCCGCCGAGGTCAACAACGACGTGCTGGCGACGGCCCAGCTCATGGGCGCGGCGACCCAGCGCATCACCGTGGGCACCTGGATCGCGAACATCTACCTGCGCCATTCGTACGCGTGCGCGCAGGGTGCGGCCCTCATCGCCGACGCCACGGGCGGACGCTTCGTTCTGGGGCTCGGCGTCAGCCATCCGCCGGTCAACAAGGCGCTCGGGATCGACATGCAGGATCCGCCGGCGGCGTTGCGGCGCTACGTCACGGCGGTACGAAGCTGGCTCAGGGGCGAGGGCCCGGCGACGCATCTGCCCCAGCGCCCTGCCAAGCACAAGGTGCCCGTCTATGTCGCCGCGGTGACCTCACGGACCGTCGAGCTCGCCAGCGAGCTGGCCGATGGGATCATGCCGTTTCTGTGGTCGGCGGCGCGCGTCGCGAAGAGCAAGGCCTGGATCGCCAACGGCCGCGCGAAGGCCTCGGGCCTCGGCAAGGTCGACGTCACCGTGGGCCTGCCGATCTTCATCGGCGACGACGTGAAGGCGATGCGCGACGTCGCACGCCAGAATCTCGGGCTGTATACGACCTTCCCCTTTTTCCAGCGGCTCTTCCGCGCGAGCGGCTTCACGGCTGAAGCGGCTGAGATGGAGAAGGGCGGCGGGGGCGCCTCGTTGAGCGACCGGCTGCTTGATGCGGTGTGCCTCCTCGGGCCCCTGGCCCGCTGCCGCGAGCAGCTCGCGGCGTTCCGCACCGCGGGCGTCGACCTCCCGATCCTCGTGCCTCCGATCGGCGTCGACGGGGCGCGCGCCGTCATCAAGGCCTTCCGGCGCTGACGTCGGGCGGGCGGGCCGTGCGTCGGGCGCGGCCCGGGCCTACACCGCGCGGCGAAGCTCGAGCGCCAGCTCCTGGGCGCGCCGGAGCTGCGCCGACGCGTCCAGGCCCCGGAACGCCGCCTCCCCCTCCTGGACGTGCGCCAGGGCGGCGGCGCGATCGCCTGCGCCCGCGGCCAGCGCGGCAAGCTCGAGCCGCGTGCGGCCGACCTCGAACTGCGCGCCGATCGACGTGAACGTGGCGAGCGCGTCCGTGAGATGCCCGACGGTCGCGTCGTGCGCGCCCGTGTCCGAGGCGATCCGGCCCAGGATCCGCTGGCCGTAGCCGACCCCGAGCCAGTACCGGGCGCCCGTGGTGATCGCGAGCCCGCGGCGCGCGAGGTCGAGCGCGCGGTCGGTGTTGCCGCCCAGCCGGTGGCCCTCGGCCAGCGTCGACGTGAACATCCCGTGCCACTGCGGGAAGCCGAACTGCTCCAACTCGCTCACGACGTGCTCGAGCAGGGGGATCGCCGGCTCGGGGTCGCCATGCTCGACGTGGACGTATCCGAGGAACCCGGAGGCGTAGACGCCGCTCACGCGATCGGTCGCGAGCTTCCGGCTGCGCTCGCAATCGTCGATGGCGAGGGCGCGGTCGCCGCGCATCGCCGCGACCCAGCCGCTCGTGAACGCCGCGTAGCACTGCAGCCGCGTGTCGCTGATGGCCTCGCCGACCGCCGAGGCGCTCGCGGCGGCTGCCAGCGCTTCCGGGAACCGCCCGATGAGCAGGTAGTTCATGGCCAGGTAGAAGTGCGCCATGCCGAGCCACCACTGCTGGGTCGTGCCGAGGAGCCGCTGCACCGCCTGCCGCCCGTGCTCGATGCCGTCGCGGGCCCTGCCCGACCAGTGGCCTTCCAGGGCGAGGAGGCCGTGGGCCTTCCCGAGCGTCGCGTCGTCGCCGCAGCGGCTCGCCTCTTCGATGGACCGCCCGGCGCACTGCACCGCGAGCTCCTGGTTCCCCAGGCGGCTGTACATGTGGGCGAGCCAGAAGTAGTACGGGCCGGCGAGCGCCGCATCACCGAGCCCGTCCAGGCGCTCGCGGTGCTGCAGGAGACGGTCCACGCTCTCGGCGAAGCGGCCGAGGAAGTAGAGCGAGAATCCCTGGCGCAGCGCGATGTCGAGCACCATGCGGTCGCGCTGCGGGCCCTCAGGCAGGTGCTCCACGTGGGTGAGCGCCTCGGTGAGGTGCGTGATCGCTTCGGCGTTGGCGTAGACGCGCGCCGCCTTGTCGGCGACCCGGATCAAATACGTAACCGCCTTGTCCGCGATCTCCGACCGGGCGTAGTGGTAGGCCAGCGACCCGTAGATCTCCTCGAGGCGGTCGGCGTAGAGCTCCTCGAGC
>DATFVL010000136.1 GCA_035260325.1 Candidatus Methylomirabilota bacterium
GGTGCCGCGTCGAGCCCGCACTGGCCGGCGCCCCACCGGGCGCGCGCTTCCAGTTCGAGCGCCAGGGCTACTTCTGCGTGGACTCGCGCGACTCCGCCCCTGGGCGCCTGGTGTTCAACCGCACCGTGGGATTGCGCGACAAGTGGGCGAAGATCGAGAAGGGCGGGTAGAGAGATAATCATCAGTCAACTTGGCGAGGGGAGTAATCTGCCCGTGAATAGAAACCGTAGGGAATGACGCAGATACGTCGCGTGCTCGGCCAGGAGGGTGTCGCCACGCTCGGTGCGGGTGTAGGGCTGCCACGCCGTCTCCTGCAGGATGCCCCGCACGGTCTTCCGATCCAGCTCCAACTGCCGGGCGATCTCCGACTTCGAGCGCCGCTCGACGTGGTATAGCCGGTGCACCTCCCGCCAGCAATCCTCGCGGACCATCCGTCCCTCCCCGAGTGGTGTGACCTCGGGGCCAGTGTCGCCGTCCGTCGGCGCCAGTCCGGTCAACAATGTCGTCTCGCTCATGAACGTGCCCTCCTCGGTCAGGAGGGGTGAGGAATATTCAATGACCACAGGTGGGGATTATTGGGTGACCGCTGACATCCCGTCGAACTTGCCATAGAAGCAGCTCGCGATGTAGGCGCCGTACTCCTTCTGGTCCAGCTTCGCGGCGATGCCGATCTCCTTCAGGTCCTTCAGCACGAGCTGCAGGATGTCCGCGAGCGCCGTGGACCCGTAGCCGGTGAAGCGGAGGCTCGCGGGGAAGCCCTGCGGGTAGCCGGCCTCGGCCAGGAGGCGCTTGGCCTCCGCCGGGTCGTGCTGATAGTACCGGGCGCCCTCGCCGAGCTGGTCCACGGGCAGCGCCCAGTCCTTCAGGAACGCGCGCAGCGGCGGGTTCAGGACGCCCATGCCCTCCTGCACGGCCTCGATCACGCTCTGGCGGTTCACGGCGAGCGCGATGGCCCGGCGCACGCGGACGTCGCTGAAGGATTTCTGTCCGGCGAGGAAGGCGGAGATCGCGGCGGTCCGCTTTCATGGCGATAGCACTACAGCGAAGCGTTCTTCGGAGCAAGCGGACTTCTGGACGTCTGCGGTCGCAATCTGCGACCGCAAAAGGGCGGGACCGTATCCAAGTTTGGACATTGCAGAAATCGGCACCCCGAGCTCAGCATGGCGTCATGGGGCCTGGGATGTCCGCCCTTACCTCCGACCGAATCCGCGAGACGATCCTCTTCGTCCGCGGAGAAAAAACTATGCTGGACGCCAACCTGGCCGCTCTCTATGGAGTCCCCACTAAGGCTCTCGGCCAGGCCGTCAAGCGTAACGCGCTCCGATTCCCAGATGATTTCATGTTCCAGCTCACGCGTGCGGAATCGATGGCTTTGAGGTCACGATCTGTGACCTCAAAGAGTCGTGTTGGTCGCGGCGGTCGGCGGTATCGCCCGTACGCCTTCACCGAGCAAGGCGTCGCGATGCTCTCCAGCGTCCTACGGAGCGAGCGGGCGATTCAGGTCAACATCGTGATCGTGAGGACCTTCGTTCGGCTGCGTCGCATGCTCGCATCACAGCCCGACCTTGAGCGCAAGGTCGACGCCCTTGAGCGGAAATACGACGGCCAGTTCAAGGTTGTCTTCGACGCGATCCGCGCCTTGATGGCGCCCGAGCCTCGGCCCACGCGGCGCGTCGGCTTCCGCCCTGATGATGGAGAGCGTCATGAAGATCTCCACGCACCTCATTCGGCTACTTCGTCTTCAACCGCGCGTCGCCCGCCGCCCGCCAGAGATACCACGCCGCCACCGAGCGGTACGGCATCCAGCGCTCGCCGAACATGCGCAGCGCCTTCGGCGTCGGCCGCGCGCGGCGGCCGTAGGCGTGGCGGAAGCCCTCGCGCACGCCGAAGTCGTCCACCGGCAGCACGTCGAGCCGGCCGAGCGTGAAGATGAGCAGCATCTCGACGGTCCAGCGGCCCACGCCGTGGATTGGTGTCAGGCGCTCGATCATCTCCTCGTCGCTGAGCCGCCGGCAGGCGCGGCGCGTCGGCACGACGCCCTTGACCGTGTGGCGGGCGATGTCCTTGATGGCGCGCACCTTGGCGCGCGAGAAGCCGGCGCGGCGGAGCGTGGTCGCGCGCGCCGCGAGCACCGCCGCCGGCGCGGGGAAGCGCCCCTTCGGAAACAGGGCGACGAAGCGGCCCAGGATCGTCTCGGCCGCGCGCCCGTTGAGCTGCTGATGGGCGATGGCGCGCACCAGCGTCTCGTAGGGCGAGCGCCCGTGAGGCTCGAGCCGGCACGGGCCGTGACGGCGGATGAGCTTGCGCATCACGGAGTCGCGCGCGAGGTGGCGCCGGGCCGCGGCCGTCATGCGTTGCGCTGGGTCGGCATGACTCGCTTGCTATCACAGCGAGGTGTATCCGTCTAGGGACTTCCGCATCGCACGCGCGGCAGCTACTACGGAACCGTGGTGTCGCCCGTGCCGTGTCGGTCGTATACTCGAGGCGGAGCATCGCTATGGTGGTCCAGGTCGAGCGCGCGCGCAGGATGTTCACGGCCGACGAGTTCGAGCGGATGGTCGGCGTTGGGATCTTGCGGTCCGACGAGCGTCTGGAGCTCATCCGCGGCGAGATCGTCGAGATGACGCCGATCGGCCACCGCCACGCCGCGTGCGTCGCCAATTTCACCAAGCGCCTCGTGACCGGTGTCGGCGATCGGGCGGTCGTCTGGATCCAGGGACCTGCCCGCTTGGCGGTGGACACCGTCCCCGAGCCCGATCTGGCGCTGCTTCGCAGGCGCTCGTACGTCACGAGCGCGCCGGGGCGCGACGACATCCTGCTCGTCATCGAGGTGGCCGAGTCCTCGTTGCGCTACGACCGAGGGGACAAGCTCCGCCTCTACGCCGCCGCCGGCGTCCCCGAGTACTGGGTGGCGAGCGTCGAGGGTGGATGGATCGAGGTCTATCGCTCGCCGCACGACGATAGCTACCGCGAGCGCCGGCGTGCCGAGCGCGGAGAGACTATCTCTCCGCTCGCCTTCCCCGACGTCAGCGTCCCGGTCGCGGACGTCTTCGCGTGACATGGACGCGGCGGATCTGAGGATCTTCGAGGCGGTCGCGCGGCTCGGCGGGATGACCCGGGCGGCCGCCGAGCTCCACACCGTGCAGTCGAACGTGACCGCCCGCATCCGCGCGCTCGAAGACGAGCTCGGCACGCCGCTGTTCGAGCGCTCGAGCCGGGGCGTCGCGCTGACGGCGGCGGGGCGCCGGCTCCTGCCCTACGCCGTCCGGGTGCGCCACCTCCTGGAGGACGCGCGGCAGGCCGTCGAGGACGAGGGCACGCCCGCGGGGCCGCTCACCCTCGGCTCGCTCGAGACCACGGCCGCGCTGCGGCTCTCGCCGCTGCTCTCGACGTACCTTGCGAAGTATCCCGAGGTGGATCTGATCCTCAGGACCGGCACCACGCGCGAGCTGACCGAGGCGGTGCTCGAGCACCGCGTGGAGGGCGCCTTCGTCTGCGGCCCGGTGAGCCACCCCGAGCTCGACGCGGAGACCATCTTTCGCGAGGAGCTCGCGATCTTCACGGCGCCGGCGGTGGAAGGCCTGGACGAGCTGGTGAAGCAAGGCGATCTCAAGATCGTCGTCCTGCGCATCGGCTGCTCCTACCGCCAGCGGCTGGAAGACATCCTGGCGAAGCGCGGGGTCGTCGGCGCGCGTCTGCTGGAGTTCGGCACGCTCGAGGCGATCGTCGGCTGCGTCGCCGCGGGACTCGGCGTGACCCTGCTGCCGAAGGCCCTGATCGGCCCGGTCTGGCCCGACGGCCGGGTCGCGGTCCATGAGCTGGCGGCGGCCGACGCCGTCGTGGACACGGTGTTCATCCGCCGCCGCGACGGCTTCGTTTCGAGCGCTCTCGCCGCGTTCCTGCAATGCGTTCGGCCGCCTGAGCCTCATCGCTCTGCGCGATAGCGCCGATCACTTAAAACCGTTTCTCACGGTCTCCCCGCCGCGCTAGCCTCGGATCGCGGAGGTCGCGCATGCCGTTCCAGAACGTGCTGACGCAGCGCTTGAAGCTCGCCCACCCGATCATCCAGGCCCCGCTGGCGGGCGGTGGCGACACGCCGGAGCTGGTTGCCGCCGTCTGCGAAGCGGGAGCGCTCGGCTGCATCGGCGCGGCGTACCTGACGCCGGCGCAGATCGCCGAGGCATCGCGGGCCGTGCGCGCGCTGACGGTGCGGCCGTTCGGCATCAATCTCTTCGCGCCGCTCCCGGCGCCCGACGCGCCGCGGGATCCGCGGCCCGCCCTCGAGCGCGTCGCGCCCTTCTACGCCGAGCTGGGCTTGCCGGCGCCGGCGCTCCCGGTGTCCGGCGGTTACGCCTTCGACGAGCAGCTCTCCGCGGCGCTCGAGAGCGGGGCGTCCGTCTTCAGCTTCACGTTCGGCATCCTGCCCGCCGGCGCGATGGAGGCCATCAAGGCGCGCGGCATGTTCCTCGCGGGCACCGCGACGACCGTTGCGGAAGCCGTCGCGCTCGAGCAGGCCGGGGTCGAGGCAGTCGTCACGCAGGGCAGTGAGGCGGGCGGTCACCGGGGCACGTTCGCGGGACCGTTCGAGACGGGGATGGTGGGAACGATGGCGCTCGTGCCGCAGGTCGTGGACGCCGTGAGGGTGCCGGTGATCGCGTCGGGCGGCATCATGGACGGCCGCGGCATCGCCGCGGCGCTGGCGCTCGGCGCGCGCGCCGTGCAGATGGGCACCGCGTTCCTCACGTGCGACGAAGCCGGCATCCCCGAGGCATACAAGCAGGCGATCCTCGCCGCGCACGAGCACGAGACGCGCCTGACGCGGGCCTTCTCCGGTCGCCCGGCGCGGGGGATCGTCAACCGCTTCATCGTGGAAGTCGAGCGTGATGACGCCGACCGCGCGATTCTCCCGTTTCCCCTCCAGAACGCGCTGACCCGACCGCTCCGCAGCGCCGCCGCCAAGCAAGGCCGCGCCGAGTTCCTGTCGCTCTGGGCGGGGCAGGGCCTGGGCTTGGCGCGCCGTCAATCGGCGGCGAGCCTCGTCGCGCGGCTCGCGACCGAGACCGCGGCCGCCGTCGGCCGGCTGACGACAACTGACTGAGGCCCCGGACCCTTCGAAGAAGCTTGCGGGTCGGCGGAAGCCCGGAGTAGCCTAGCGCTAGTGGCATCCGGGCGGTTTGTCGCACTCCTTCTGGTGGGCCCGCTCCTTTCACTGCGGCTCCTTGCCTACGCGAGCCCGCCCGATCCGAGCACCCCCGGGGGCTTCTGGGATGACGGCGACTACGACAGCGTCGTCATGCTCATCACGTCCGCCTCCAGCACGAACGAGAGCGCGCCGCTCGACGCGCTCGAGCCGCGCTGGGAGCCGGTCCAGGTCCTCGTCGCTGCTGACGACCAGCTCGTCCCCGGCCCCGCGATTCCGCCGCGCCAGCCCCGGGGTCCTCCGCTCGCCTGAGTCTTCCACCCGGCCCGCCGCCATGGGGCGGCGGCCATTCTGAACATCTCCTAGCTCCTTCAGTTGGAGCTCACTCAGGCAGGGGGAGACACGGTGGGCTATGCCTCGAGCGCGTGACCTTCGATCGGCGGATTACCGGGCGCTGGCTGACTTTCGCTACCAGCTCCGCCTGTTCCTGTCCCGTCGCGAGCAGGCGGCCCGCGCGGCGGGGATCTCCATCCAGCAGTACCAGGTGCTGCTCTGGCTCAAGGCGTTGGAGGGGTGGGCGCCCGCGACGATCGGCGCGCTGGCTGAGCGGCTCCAGATCCGCCACAACGCCGCCGTGGGGTTGATCGATCGCCTGGTCGCCCGAGGGCTCGCGCAACGGCGGCGGGCCACGTCCGACCGCCGTCAGGTCCTGCTCGAGCTGACGCGGCCAGGCGAGGTGAAGCTGAGACAGCTGGCGCTCTATTCGCTCACCGAGCTTCAGGAGGAGGCGCCGGCCCTCGTGCGGGTGCTGACGACGCTGGTGCGGTCGGGGCGACGGCTGTCCGCCCGGGACGGGACGCGTCGTACTAGTCGTACTATGCGGTGATGCGACACACGTTCCTCGCGTGCGCGTGTCTGACGCTCGCGCTGGCGGGCCACGAGGCCGCGAGCGGCCAGGACCCGCC
>DATFVL010000137.1 GCA_035260325.1 Candidatus Methylomirabilota bacterium
ATCGACCGTCGCAGTTACAGGCTCCGCCTCTTCCGGTGGCTCGAGCAACCACCATGAGGCAAGAAGCTCAGGAGCGAGGAGTCGAACGGCGACACTCGCGATCCGGCGTCATCGTGGCCCTTGACAGCGGAAGTCATATCAGACGCCCGCGGTCCGGGCGGCCGGAACGCGCGGCGCGCGCTTCGTGTCGTTCGTGGCCTCAGAGGAGGCCGAGCAGCTTCTCGTTCGTCGCGCGCAGCCCGACAGAGATCCGGAGGTGGCCGGGGAACCCGACGTCGGCGCCGTCGCGGACGAGGATCCCCGCGCGGAAGAGCTTCTCGCGGAGCGCCGGCGCGTCGGGGACCCTGACCAGCAGGAAATTGGACTGGGACGGCGGGAAGGCGTAGCCGCGCGCGCGGAGCCCCTCCGAGAGGAACCGGCGCTCCTCGAGGACGAAGCGGCGCGACCGCTCCCAGTGCGCGGTGTCCTCGAGGGCGGCGAGCGCCGCGATCTGGCCGAGCCGGTTCACGTTGTAGGGATCGCGCACGCGGTTCAACCGGTCCATCGTCTCGGCGCCCGCGACCGCGTAGCCGACGCGCAGGCCCGCGAGCGCCGCGATCTTCGAGAACGTGCGGAGCACGAGGAGCCGCGGGTGCTGGCGGAGCAGCGCGACGCCGTCCGGATACTCGGGGTCGTCCACGAAGTCGCGGTACGCCTCGTCGAGGATGAGGAGCGGGGGGTCATCGCCGAGCGCCTCGAGGAAGGCGCGCAGCGGCTTCTCGCGGATGATCGTCGCCGCGGGATTGTGGGGCGAGCAGAGGAAGGCCGCCTTCGTCCGGCCGGTGACCTTCCGCTTCATGTCCTCGAGGTCGGTCTCGTAGCCGGCCAGCGGGCTCGGCACGACGCGCGCGCCGGCGATCGTGGCCGAGGTCGTGTACGGCTCGAAGGAGGGCTCGGGCACGACGATCTCGTCGCCGGGCTCGAACGCGGCGCGCGCGACGAGCCCGATCAGCTCGTCGGCGCCGTTGCCGACGAGGATCTGCGCGGGCGCGACGCCCAGGCGCCGCGCGAGGACCTCGCGCAGCGCCGTGGCGCCGCCGTCGGGATAGAGGTTCACGCGCGCGGCCTCGCGCGCGATCGCCTCGACGACGCGCGGCGAAGGGCCGAGCGGGTTCTCGTTGGCGGAGAGCCGGACGAGCTCCGCCACCCCGAGCTCCGCGGCGAGACGCTCGAGGGGCTTGCCCGCGTCGTAGGGGACCAGGGCCTCGAGGCCCGCGCGCCAGATCTTCCTCACCCGCCCATTCTAGTAAGTCCGCGCCCGATTTGACAGTCTTCGTACCCCATTGCTACGCTCACGGCGTCATGTCGGTCGAGCTGTATCGCCGGGCCCGGCGTGCCGAGGCGAAAGCGGCGCGCGCCCCCGACCGGCGCCGCCTCCGGCTCGAGTTCTTCCGTCAGGCCCTCGCCGAAGGATTCGACTCGCTGAAGGTCAGGCACGCCGAGGGCGCGTCGGGGCAGGAGTCCGTCCACACGCACGCGCGCCTGATGGACGACGTCATCCACGCGCTGACGCGCCTCGTGGCCGCCGACGCGACCGCCGACGGGCTCCCGGCCACGCCGCTGGTGGTGATGGCGCTCGGCGGCTACGGCCGCGGCGAGCTCCACCCGCTCTCCGACGTCGACCTCATGGTCATCTACGACGGCGAGATGACGCCGTACGTCCAGAGGATGATGCAGGAACTCCTCTACTCGCTCTGGGACCTCGGGCTCCACGTCGGCCACAGCCTGCGCTCGCTCGACGACTGCGTCGCGATGGCGCGCACCGACTTCCCGAGCCGGACCTCCATGCAGGAGGCGCGCTTCCTGGCGGGCGAGCGCCGCCTCTTCGCGCGCTTCCAGCGCGTGCTGCGCGAGAACGTCTTCCGGCGCGACTTCGGGCAGTTCCTCGAGACGACGCTCGGGGAGCGCGACCAGCGCTGGCGGAAGTTCGGCGCCTCGCCCTACATCGGCGAGCCGAACGTCAAGGAATCGGCGGGCGGGCTGCGAGACATGCACACGGCGATGTGGCTCGCCGAGGCGAAGTTCGGCGCGCGCTCCCTCCGGGAGCTCGCCGACAAGGGGCTCATCACGCCGCGCGAGCAGGCGGCGGCCGACGCGGCGCTCACCTTCCTCTGGCGCGTGCGCAACGAGCTCCACTTCTTCTCGGGCCACAAGAACGACGTGCTGGCGCGCGACCTGCAGCCGCGGATCGCCAAGAACCTCGGCTACGAGAACGACGAGCAGTCGCTCGGGGTCGAGCGCTTCATGCGGGGCTACTACCTGCACGCGCGCGTCATCCACCGCGTCGCGAAGCGCCTCATCGCGCGCTGCCAGGAGACGCTCTCGCGGCGGGGCTCGGCCGAGCGGCGCCAGCGGCAGCAGGCGCTCGCGGACGGCCTCGTCTTCTTCGACGGGCGCCTGCATCTCGCGGACGGCGACCCGGCGCCGTTGCGCGCCGAGCCGGCGCGGCTCATGCGGGTCTTCGGGCACCTCCACCGCCTGGGCTGCGAGCTCTCGCTCGACCTCGAGCGCGCGGTCGAGGACTCGCTCCACCTCGTGGACGACGCGTTCCGGCGCTCGGACGTGGTCCGCGACCCCTTCCTCGACATCTGCCGCGCCTGGGGGCGCGTCGCGCAGACCTTCTCGGAGATGCACGAGCTCGGCCTGCTCGGGCGCTACCTGCCGGAGTTCGGCGCGCTGACGTGCCTCGTGCAGTACGACGCCTACCACAAGTTCTCCGCCGACCAGCACTCGCTGCTCGGCGTCGAGCACCTCGAGGCGCTGGCGCCCGGCCAGTCGGCGGAGTCGGAGGGCGCGGCGCGCGTCTTCACCGAGATCGAGCGGCCCGAGCTCCTGATGCTCGGCATGCTGCTCCACGACATCGGCAAGGCGAAGGGCCACGGCCACGTCGCCAAGGGCATCCCCCTCGTTCGCGAGCTGACGGCGCGGATGGGCTTGCCGCCGGCCGACGCGGCGGTGGTCGAGTTCCTCGTGGCCCACCACCTGACGATGTCCCACGTCGCGCAGCGGCGCGACATCCACGACCCGAAGACCGTCGCCGACTTCGTGGCGGCGGTCGGCGACCCGCAGCGCCTGCGCATGCTCTATCTCCTGACGTACGCCGACATGCGCGCGGTGGGCCCGGGCGTGCTGACGCCCTGGCAGGCGCAGATCCTCCACGAGCTCTACGTCCGGACGCTCGAGGAGCTCACGGGCGGCCGCGTCGAGCGGCCGAACCGGCGGGAGCTCGCCGAGCGGCTGCAGGCCGCCGCGAAGGGCGAGGTGGACCTCCAGACGGTGAGGGCGCACCTCGCGATGATGTCCGACCGCTACATCGAGACGACCGGCGTCCAGCGGATGGCCGAGCACATCCGGATGCTCCAGGACCTCGCCGAGTCGCCCGTGGCGACGGCGCTCTTCCACCACCCGGACCTCGGCTCCTCGGACCTCGTCGTGGTCACGCACGACCTCCCCGGGCTCTTCGCCCTCATCGCGGGGACGCTCGCGGCGCACGGGGTCAACATCATCTCGGCGCAGATCCACACGCGCGGCGACGGGATCGCGATCGACACGTTCCAGGTCAACGACCCGACGAGCGAGGCCGTGACGTCCTCGGCCCTCTGGGCGCGCGTGCTCGACGGGCTCCGCGCGGTGCTCACGGGCGAGCGGTCGGTCGAGACGCTGCTCGCCGAGCGCCGCGCGGCCGGCCGGGCCGCGACGCGCCCCGAGGGCCCGCCGAAGATCGGGCTCGACAACCGCCTGTCGGACGCCTACACGGTCCTCGAGGTGAAGAGCCCCGACCGCGTGGGCCTCCTCTACCTGATCACGCGTACGCTCGCCACGCTCGGGCTCGACATCGCGAGCGCCCGCATCGCCACCGAGATCGACCAGGCCTTCGACACCTTCTACGTGCACGACCGCGAGGGCCGGCGGATCGAGTCGCCGGAGGGGCTCGAGCGGATCCGCGCGGCGCTCGAGCAGGCGCTCGCGCAGCCGATCTGACGATGCTCGGACGCTTTCGCGAACCCGTTCGCGCGTGGACCGACCCGGTCGGGCGCGCCCTCTTCCGCGTCCGACTGCGGCCGAATCACCTGACGGTCCTCGGCTTCGGCGTGAGCATCCTCGCCGCCAGCGCGTTCGTCACCGGCCAGATCCGGAGCGCGGGGCTCCTCCTCATCGTCGCCGGGCTCTGCGACTTCTTCGACGGCGCGCTGGCGCGCGTCTCGGGGCAGGTGACGGCGTTCGGCGCCTTCCTCGACTCCGTCATCGACCGCTACTCGGACCTCGTCGTCATGCTCGGCATCGTCGTCCTGTTCGCGCGCACGCCGAACGCGCGCGGCGCCGTCGTGGCGATGGCGGGGCTGATCGGCTCGATGATGGTGAGCTACACGAAGGCGCGCGCCGAGTCGGTCGGCATCACGTGCACGGTGGGCATGATGGAGCGCCCGGAGCGCCTGATCTGCCTCATCGCCGGCGCGCTCGCCAACCTCCTGGAGCCGGCCCTCTGGGTCCTCGCGATCCTGTCGAACCTCACGGCGCTCCAGCGCATCGCGTTCACGCGCCGGATGACGCGCGACGCCGCGCTCCTGCGGGGCGTGGCGCTCGCCGCCCTCCTGCTGCTGCCGCCCCGCGCGGCCGCGGAGCCGCCCACCCCGGCGGCCGCCGTCACGCCCGAGCTCGAGCGCGCCTGGGCGGGGGCGCTCGAGGCGTACCGCCAGGGCGAGGCGGCGCCACTCCTGCGCGAGTTCGCGAGCGAGACGGCACGCCGGAGCCCCATCGGCGACCACGTCGGCTTCGTGCTCGCCGAGGCGCTCGCCCGCGACGGCGACCTCGACGGCGCGCGCACGACGGCGCTGGCGGTCGCCGACGGCTGGCCCGAGGGGCGGCTCGCCCCGCGCGCGCTGCTGCTCGCGGCCACCCTCGCCTTCCAGGCCGACGACGAGGCCCAGGCGGAGGCGCTGCTCGCGCGCCTCGCCGGCGCGTACCAGCAGGCGCCGGAGATGCCCGAGGCCCTCTACCTCCTCGCGATGTCGGCGGAGGCGCGCGGCGCGCGCGACCTCGCGGCGCAGGCCTATCGCCAGCTCCAGCTCCTGCTCCCCGCGAGCGGCTACGCCGACGCCGCCGGCGACCGGCTCGCCGCGCTCGAGGCCGCGGGGCTCCGCTCGGCGCCCTTCACGACGGCGCAGCGGCTCGAGCGCGCGGAGCGCCTGCTCCGGGGCGGCGTGCCGGCGCAGGCGGCGGAGGAGGCCGAGCGCATCGCCGCCGACACGCGTGCCGACGCCGTCGCCGTGCGCGCGCTCCGCATCGCGGCCGACGCGTCGAAGAAGCTCGGGCGATGGGAGTCCGCGGCGCGCGCGCTCGAGCGCGCGGTCCCCAGGGCGCCCGCCGGCCTGCGCCCGGCCCTCCAGCTCGAGCGCGGCAGGCTGCTGGTGCGCGCCGGACGGCAGCGCGAGCCGCTGGCGCTCTTCGCCGAGGTCGCCGCGGCGGGCGGCGAGGTCGAGGCCTCCGAGGCGCTCTATCAGCGCGGCCGGCTCCTCGAGGACGCGAACCGCCCGGCGGAGGCGGCGGACGCCTACCGCGCGGTGCTCGCGCGGTTCCCGTCGCGCGAGATGGCCGCCGCGTCGGCCTGGCGCCTCGGCTGGCTCGCCTGGCTCGAGGGTGACGCGCGCGCCGCCGCCGAGCGCTGGGCGCGCCTCGCCGAGCCCGGCGGCGCCTACCGGGTCCCCGCGCTCTACTGGACGGGCCGCTGCCGGGAGCAGCTCGGCGAGCGGGCGGAAGCGGAGCGACTCTATCGCGAGATCCTCGGGGAGGCGCCGCGCACCTACTACGGCGTGCTCGCGGCGAGCCGGGCGCCGGAGGCGGCGGCGGGCGGCGCGCCGGCGCAGGTCAC
>DATFVL010000138.1 GCA_035260325.1 Candidatus Methylomirabilota bacterium
ACCCGCCGCCCCGCCGCGTCCTCGAGGAAGACGAGCACCTTGCCCTCGAGGATGAAGAAGGCCTCCTCGACCTCGTGGCTGTGCGCCGCGTTCCCCTGGCCCGGCGGCACGAACATGATGCTCAGCGTGAAGTGCTCCGCCGGGATCGCGTGCGGGTCCGTCTTGCCCGACGCCCCGGAGCCGATGAACCGGTGCTGGGCGCGCCGGTAGCCCTCCACGCGCGCGTCGGCGAACGCGTCCCAGTCGGCCTTCCGGTCCACGAACCGCGCCACGCGGGCGCGCAGCAGCTCGTCCAGCGTCATGGTCATGGGGAGCTCCTTCTCGCCTCGCCGGCGAGGAGCGTGCCGAGGTCGCGCGCGTCCTTGAGCCGCTCGAGCTCGCGGATCGCGTCCACGACGTGCCGCGCGCGCGCCTCGCCCAGCGCGGGCGCGGCGAGCGCCACGAACTTCGCGACGATCTCGGCCTCGGGGACGGGGTTCAGGGCGTCGCCGCGCGGCACGCTCGTCGTGGCCTCGAGGGTCCGGCCGTCGCGGAGCACGAGCCGCACGCGCGCGGTCGGCCGGTCCGCCCGCCGCGGCGACATCGCCGGGTCGGCGGTCACCGCGACCCGTCGCGCCAGCGCGCCGATCCGCGGGTCGGCGAGCGCGGCGGGCCCGAACGCGGCCACGTCCGTCCGCCCGAGCACGAGCGCGGCGGCGACCGCCCACGGGACCGAGAACTTCGCCGCGAGCATCGTGTCCGGCGCGGCGTCCGCCATGCGGAGCGCGAACGGGATCGTGACGACCTCGACCTCCCGCACGTCGTCGGCGACGACGCGATGGTCGCGCGTGAGGCGCGCGAGCGCGTCGAGGGCGAAGTGGTTGTACCGGCAGCACGCGTGGAGCTTGAAGTAGTTCTGCTCGATCCGGTGACGCCCGCCCAGCGCGTCGAGCGTCTGCGCGCCGTCGAAGCGGTCCGCCAGGATCGTGCCGTAGACGTCGGACGGCGCGTCGGCGAGCCCGGTGAAGCCCGCGCGCTGCAGGTCCACCGCGAGGATGCCCTGGAACGCCGACCGGCCCGGATAGAGGTTCCGGATCGTCGCGCCGCGCAGCGCGGGCGTCCACGAGTTCGCCGGGCTCATGGAGGCCGCGAGGTTGACGACCTCGCGGATCGTCGCCGCGGGCGCGCCGTCGAGCTTCGCCACCGCCACGGCCGTGCCGAGCGTGCCCCACGTGCCATGCGAGTGCACGTTCGCGCGCGGCGTCGTGGCGCCGCCGATGCGCGAGCCGATCTCGTAGCCCGCGACGATGGCCTCGAGGAGCCGCGCGCCGTCGAGCCGGCGCTCCTCGGCGACCGCCAGCGCGCCCGGCACCACGTGGATCGCGGGGTGCCCGCCGCCCAGGCGGTTGCCCTCGTCCACCTCGAGGGCGACGCCCGCCGTCGCGTTGGCGAGGGCGGCCCAGTACGCGTCGGCTCGCTCGCGATGACCGAGGAGCGTCGCCTCGCCGCGCGGCGACCGCGCGGCCGCGAGACGCGCGAGGCGGGCGTTCTCCGGGAGCGCGCTGCCGGCGAGGATCGCGCCGACGGTGTCGAGCAGCACCAGCTTCGCGGCGGCGACGGTCGATTCCGGCAGCGTGTCGAGGCGCGTCGCCTCGACCCAGCGCGCGAGGCGATCGAGGTAGTCGGTCACCGTGCGGCGCCGGCGACCGGTGCCTGCGGCCGCCCACGGGCGAGAAAGCGTCCGTAGCCGGGCTTCTGCTCGATGGCGCCGTCGCTCCCGAGCACGGTCTGGCCGCGCAGGAGTGTCATCCACGCCCGGCCGCGTACGGCCCAGCCCTCGTAGGGCGTGAAGCCGGCGATCCCGAGGTGCTGCGTGCGCTGGATCGTCCACGCGGGCTCGGGGTCCCAGATGGTGAGGTCCGCGTCCGCCCCCACGCGGATCACGCCCTTCCGCGGGTAGAGCCCGAAGATGCGCGCCGGGTTCTCGGCGAGCACGCGCGCCATCCAGGTGATCGGCAGCTCGCGCTTGGCGACGCCCTCGCTGTAGACGAGCGTCGCGAGCGTCTCGAGCGAGGGCGCGCCGAAGGGGATGGGCCTGCCCTGGGGATCCACGAAGATGTTCTTCCGGCCGGGCTCCTTCGCCTCCGGCGCGCGCGGCGCGTGGTCGCTCGCGACCGTCGAGACGAAGCCCTGCTCGACGCCCTGCCAGAGGGCCCCGCGGTCGGGCCCGTCGGCGGGCCGGAGCGGCGGGCCGATCTTCGCGAACGGGCCCCAGCGCTCCATCTCCTTGTCGGTGAGGAGGAGGTACTGCGGGCAGGTCTCGGCCCACACGCGCTGCCCCTCGGCCTGGGCGCGCTTGATGCGCTCGAGGCCGAGCTTCGTCGAGAGGTGGACGACGTACATCGGACAGCCCGTGAGCCGCGCGATGAGGATCGCCCGGTTGATCGCCTCCTCCTCCGTCCAGTCGGGGCACGTGGGCGGGAAGTCCGTCGGCGCCGTCCGGCCCTCGGCGATCGCCTTGTCCTCGAGGTAGCAGATGACGTCGCCGTTCTCGCAGTGGAGCTGGCAGAGGCCGCCGAGCGGGGCGAGGCGCTCCATGGTCTTGGCGATGAACTCGTCGGAGACCATGCGCTTGCCGCGCTTCTTGTAGGTCATGAAGAGCTTGAACGACGTGACGCCGAGGCTCACCGTCTCCGCGATACCCTCGAGAATGTGCGGCTCGTGATTGAGAATGAAGTGGAAGCCGACGTCGAGGACGGAGTGCGCCTCCGCCTCCTCGCGGAGCCGCGCGCAGGCCTTCGGCAGCGTCTCGCCCTCGTCGTAGACGACGAAGGGCAGGAGCGTCGTGAGCCCGGTCCGCGCCGCCGCGAGAGCCGCAGTCTTCCAGTCGTCGTACTCGGGGCCGACGTGGAGGTGGCAGTCGATGAGCCCGGGCAGGACGTACTTGCCCGCGGCGTCGATCACCCGGTCGGCCGGCGGCAGGAGCGCCTCGGGCCCGACGGCGGCGATCGCGCCGTCCTTGATCGCGACGGCGGCCTCGACGACGTCCGACGCCGTGACGACCCGGCCGCCGCGGATAAGCGTGTCGACGCCGCGCGTGGCGGCTCCGTTCGGCATGCCGCGACTCATCGATTGGGCTCCCGCTCCGTGACGGGCTTCAGCACGCGCGCGTAGTGCTGGGGCTGCCGGCGGCCGAGGAAGTTCCAGCGCTTCCTCACCGGCGCCATCTGGTCGAGGTCGAGCCGCGCGACGACCAGCTCGTCGCCCGTCGTCGCCGCTCGCGC
>DATFVL010000139.1 GCA_035260325.1 Candidatus Methylomirabilota bacterium
CGCCCACGCGGCGGGGTTCGGCGCCTCGTAGGAGAGGAACCCGCCGTAGCCCTTGAACTCGAGGAGCGCGAAGAACTCGCGGAAGGGCACGATCCCCTGGCCGGGCGGCAGCCGGTCGGTGAACTTCCCGGGCTCCAGGCCGCTCCGCGGCACGTCGCTGAACTGCACGTAGGCGATCTCCTCGAGGGCCACGTCCTCCACGTCGCGGATCGTGGCCCCGCTCCGCCAGAGATGGTAGGTGTCGAGCAGGAGCCCGCAGCGCAGATGGGACGCCTTCGCCATGACCTCGCGCATCCGCGGGAGCGCGTTCAGCTCGGCCGCCTGCGAGTTGAACTCGACGGCGAGCCGCACGCCGTGCTTGGCCGCGATGTCGCCGACCTCCCGCACGCTCTCCGCCGCGCGCCGGAGGTCGCCGCGGCCCTTGTCCACCGGGCTCATGACCGTGCCGCAGCCGAGGAGGGCCGCGCGCGCGCACTGCTCGTCGAACACGCCGAGCAGGCGGCGGCGCTCGTCGCCCTCCGCCCACATCCAGCCGAGCTCGACACCGACACACGCGACGGGAAGCCCGCTGCCCCGGACGAGTGCCTGCACGTCGGCCGCCGCCAGGCCCTTCTGGGCCGCGCGCTCGAAGTCGATCCGCCGCAGCTCGACGGCGTCCCAGCCGGCGTGCCGCGCGATGCGCAGCACGTCGGCCAGCGGCGTCGTGTCGAGCGTCCAGGTGTGGAGCGCGAGCATCGTCTACTGGGTCTTCGGCGCGGGGGCCGGAGCCGGCGCGGCGGGCGCGGCCTTGGGCGGGTTGGCCTTCGCGTACGCGAGGGCCTCCTGGAGCTCCTTGTCCGCCTGCCGGATCAGCGCGAGGGCCTTGGCGCGATGGCCGCCGAAGTCGTGCGGCGCCTGCTCGAGCTGCTCCGCCGCCCGATGGAGCGCGCGCATCGCCATGTGCATGTGGGGGTGCTCGCCGCCGCGCCCGCCGCCCGGCCGCGCGGGCGGCTTCTCCTGCGTGAGCGCGAGCGAGCTCCCGCCCAGCACCAGGCCGAGCGCGAGCAGGATCGCGACCGCCGATCGTCCCTTCAGCATGTGGGTCTCCTGGGCATCCGCGAACCCGGGGTCCTCAGAACGCGGCCGAGACGCCCCCGTCGAAGTTGATCGCCGTCCCCGTGATGTAGGCGGCGCGCTCCGAGGCGAGGAAGGCCACGAGGTCGGCGAACTCGTGCGCCTCGCCGAACCGGCCGAGCGGCACGCGGCGCTTCTCGGCCATCTCGCGGTAGAACGTGTCGCGGTCGCCCGTGATCCGCCGCTCCCACTGGCCGCTCTT
The DNA here is from genome assembly GCA_035260325.1 of Candidatus Methylomirabilota bacterium. Taxonomy (NCBI): domain Bacteria; phylum Methylomirabilota (SeqCode); species Candidatus Methylomirabilota bacterium. The sequence goes on from DATFVL010000139.1 coordinate 1,316, forward strand.
CACGACGCCGAGGCAGATCGTGTTGACGAGGATCTTGTCGGCGGCGTACTCGTTCGCGAGCGACTTGGTGAGGTTGATGCCGGCCGCGCGCGTCACGCTCGTCGGCAGCGAACGCGCCGCGGGCGCCTTGCCGCCGACCGTCGTGACGTTGATGATCCGGCCGCCGCCCCGCCGCTTCATGTGCGGGATGACGAGCCGGCAGAGACGGATCGCCGCCATCAGCTTCAGCTCGATGTCCGCGTGCCAGGTGGCGTCATCGACCTGCTCGAAGCCCGCCGCCGACGACGTGCCCGCGTTGTTCACCAGGACGTCCACGCCGCCCCAGCGCGCGAGCACGGCGGCGACGAACGCCTCGACCTGGTCGGCGCGCGTGACGTCGGCCGGCATCGCGAGTACCTCGGTGCCGGTCGAACGGCGGACCTCCTCCGCCACGCTCTCGAGGAGCGCCTTGCGCCGCGCACAGGTCGCGACCTTCGCGCCCGAGCGCGCGAAGCGCTCGACGCAGGCGCGGCCGAGCCCGTCGTTGCCACCCGTGACGATCACGATCTTGTCCTTGAGGCCGAGCTCCAGGGTGTCCATGGCCCCCGAAGATATCACCGACAGGGCATTTGGTGTAGGGTGCCCGCATGAGACGCGCGCTGGCGCTCGCCGCGCTTCTCGTTCTCACGCCGCCGGCCGTCGCCGCCCAGGACGCGCAGAAGCGGCTGGCCGACCTGCTGGTCGAGCTGCTGGACCGGCGTACGCAGCCCACGACCGCGGAGACGATGCAAAAGCTCCAGGAGGAGATCGGCGCGGTCGTGGGCCGGCTGACCGCCCGGGACCCCGCCGACTTCTACAACCGGAAGCTCGACGACCTCGCGATCGCCGCGCTCCGCGCGCACCGGCCCGAGCGCGCGGCCGATTGGGAGGTGGACGCGCGGCGGCGCTACATCTCGCAGACGCGCGCCGTCCTCCGCGCGCTTCGCCAGGCGCTCGAGATGCGGAATCTCGATGAGGGCGCCCTCCCGACGACCGAGCAGGGGCTCGCGTCGCTCGCCGTCAAGGGTGGGCGGGGCGGCCCGTACCTCGACCCGGCCCTCCCGCTGACGGACGCCTGGGGCCGGCCGTTCGTCTACCGCCACCCCGGCAAGGACAAGCCGTACGACCTCTTCTCCCTCGGTCCCGACGAGAAGGAAGGGACCGCGGACGACATCGAATGACTCCGGCCCGCCTGGTCGCTTTCCTGTGCTCGCTCGGACTCGCGGTGGGGTCGGGCCTCGCCCTCGCCCAGGCGCCCGTGCGCCCGTCCGAGACGCGCGCGGCGCTCGTCATCGGGAACGCGCGCTACACCGCCGCGGCGCCGCGGCCGCACGCGTTGAACGACGCCCGCGCGATGGCGCGGGCGCTCGCGGACGCGGGCTTCGCCGTCCGTACCGTCGAGAACGCCGACGCGACCGAGCTCCGGCGCGCGGTCGGCGATTTCGCGGGCCGCGTGCGTAACGTGAGCCTCGCGATCCTCTATTACTCGGGCCACGCCGTCGGCCGCGCGGGGAAGAACTACCTCGTCCCGGTGGACTCGACACCCACGGCGCCCCCGGGCGAGCTCGTCGGATTCGAGGAGCTCGAGATTCTCATCGAGCGCGCCGGCAACACCTTCAACCTCCTGATCCTCGAGGGCGGCTCCAGGCTCGCCTTCATGGATCCGACGTCGGGATCCTTCCGGTGGATCGCCTTTGCAGCCGCGCCCGGCGCCGAAGCGGGCGACGACGGCCAGCACGGCCACTATACGCGGGCGCTCGTGGCGCAGCTGGCGACGCCCGGGCTCAGGATCGAGGACGTCTTCACCCGCGCACGGCGGGCCGTCTTCACGGTGACGGGCGGCCGGCAAGTTCCCTGGGATGCCTCGGCCATCGACGGCGATTTCGTCTTCGTGCCCGCGCGCTGAGGCCGTCGGCGACGGCGCTCAGGACGCGCCGAGACGGCCGAGGACGGGGAGCTTGAGCGCGGGGCTCTTCACGTCCACGCCGAAGTTCAGCGTGAAGACGTTCAGCTCGATGCCCTCCTCCACGCCGAGCGCGATCCCGCCGAGCCCGAAGAGCGAGAGCTGGACGCCCGTGCGGCTCGGCGTCGGCCCGGCGAGCGCGCCGCCCGGCAGGTAGTCCTTGCCGATCGCCGTCGGCGGGAGCTTCAGGCGGAGCTCGGGCACCTGGCGCCCGACCCACGCCGTGAACGTGTTGCTGTTGGGCCCGGGCCAGGTGCGATAGCTCGCGGGATACGGATACGCGGCCACCGCGGCCTCGATCTTCGTGACGATCGCGTCCACGCCGGCGCCGCGGAGGTCCACGAGCCGCACCGGGCGGTCGCCGAACCAGTAGTTGTCGGGGCCCGTGCGGTTCACGCGCACCGCGGGGGCGCCGCGGTCCACGCCCCAGCCGATCACCTCGTAGCGCGTGTAGGCCGCCGCGCCGTCGGGCTTCACGGCGATCCACGTGTGCACGGCGAAGACGCCGCGCCAGCTCACCGCGCGCGCGGCGTAGACCTGCACGACCGCCTCCGGGGTGAACGCCGGATCGGGCGCCAGGCCCGAGGGGCCGCGCTCGAGCGCCCACCAGTCGGTGCGCGCGCGCGAGACGACGGCGCAGCCGACCAGCACCGGCAAGGCGAGCGTCAGGAGCCAGCGCGCGCGGCGGCGGCTCACCCGGAGAGCTCCTTGCGGACGAGCTGCGCGCCCTCGACGAGCGCGGCAAGCTTCTGCTTCACGACCCAGCGCGGCGTCTCCCAGAATCCGCAGTCCGGGTTCACCCAGAGCTTGTCGGGCCGGACGTACTTGAGGAAGCCGCGGATGCGCTCGGCGACGTCGGCGCCCGTCTCGGCCTTGAACGCCTTCACGTCCACGACGCCGGCGCCGAGCTCCTTGTCCTTCGGGAAGTCCTTCCAGCGCGCGGCGTCCTCCATGCCGCGGTTGGCGAACTCGAGCACGACCTGCGAGGCGGAGAGCTCGTGGAGCGTCGGGAAGACGTTGCGGTAGTCGCGCACGGCGCTGAACGGCCGGCCGTAGAGGTTGCCGAAACAGATGTGGACGGCGATCTTCGCGTCCACGCCCTCGACGGCCCGGTTGACGCCCTTCGCGAACTGCGGCACCGAGCCCGCGTACATCCCGCTGTGCGGCTCGTCGATCTGGATGAAGTCGGCGCCGACCGCGACGAGCGCCTTGCACTCGGCGCGGACGATCTGGACGAGGTCGGCCAGCAGCGTGTCCCTGTCCGTGTAGCCGCCGCCGAGCCGCAGCGGGACGAGCAGCGTGTACGGGCCCGGCACGGTCGCCTTGATCCGCCGGGTCGTCAGCGCGCGCGCCAGCTTCCACTCGTCGACGATCCCGAGGCCGTGGGGCGCCGAGATCTTGCCGACGACCTCGAACGGCGTGTTCGTGTCCCAGAGCGGCTGGCCGAGCTTGCGCGGCGGCTCGAGGGCGCGGATTCCCTCGATGAAGTCGTAGAAGCCGATGATGAAGCGGACACGCATCATCTCGCCCGTCGTCACGACGTCCACGCCCGCACGCTCCTGGTCGAGGAGCGCCGCCTGCGTGGCGTCCTCCATGAGCTCGCGCACGTCCACCGCGCCGAGGCGGCCGCCCTCCATCGCCTCGCGCGCCAGCCACACCCAGCCGGGCAGGCCGTGGCTTCCCACCACCGACGTCGGCAGCAGCATCGGCAGCCCTAGCGCTTCGTCCGGGCGCGGATCTCGTCCATCGCCCGGCGGTGCTCCTCGGAGCCGAGGCACGCGGCGAGCTCCCGGTTCATCTCGCGGCGGAACGTGTCGAAGTCGAGATCGAACGCGCGCGTCGCGAGCCGCTTGCTCGCGCGCACGCTCGCCGGCGGGAGCGCGAGGAACCGCTCGACCGTCTCGTCGAGCGCCTTCGGAAAGTCGGCGGCCGGAACGACCCGATTGACGAGCCCGTACCGCTCGGCCTCGCGCGCCGCGATGGGCTCGCCGAGCAGGATGAGCTCCTTGGCGCGCGCGAGCCCGATGAGCCGCGGCAGGCGGTAGAGCGACATCGAGGGGATCAGGCACTCCTTCACCGCGGGGAGGCCGAGGAGCGCGTCCTCCGCCGCGAGCCGGTAGTCGCACACGAGCGCGAGCTGGAGGCCGCCCCCGAGGCAGTGGCCGTTGATCCCGGCGACGAAGAGCGTGTCAATCCGCTCGATCGCCACCATCGCGTCTTCCCACGCGACGAAGTCCGGGAGGCCCACGGCGCCCGACGCGAGCGCCTTGAGATCCACGCCCGTGCAGAACGCGCGCCCGGCGCCCGTCAGCACGACCACGCGGACCTCGGGCCGCGCCGACAACTCGGCCACGACGGCGCCGAGGTCGCGCACGAAGCGCGCGTCGCCCGCGTTCAGGACCTCGGGGCGGTCGAGGGTGAGCCATGCCCTTGGGCCGTCCACCGCGAGGCGCATCGTCTCAGGCCGGGGCATGAGCCATGGTTTACCATAAAAGGCCTCGTGACTCCGCTCATCGTCCTGCTCTGCCTCACGGGCTTCGCCACCACGGTCACGAGCGGCGCCTTCCCCACGCTCCTGCCGGAGATCGGCCGGACGGGCGGCCTGCCCGACTGGCAGCTCGGCGTGGTCGCCGGCGCCTACGGCTTCGCCCGGATGCTCGCCGACGTCCCGGTCGGTCTCTTCCTCACCCACCACCTGCGGCGCGCGTTCGTGCTCGGCCCGTGTCTCCTCGCGGCGGGCATCCTGATCGTCGCGACGGGCGGGTCGTTCGCCGGGGTGGTGCTCGGCCGGCTCCTCATGGGCGTCGGGCACGCGCTCAGCATGATGAGCGGGCTCACCGCGCTCCTCCGGTTCGCCACCGCGTTCAAGCTCGCCTCGGCGCTCAGCGCCTTCGAGCTCTCGGGCATGCTCGGCCTCCTCGCCGGCACGCTGCTGGTCGGGCTGCTCCCGGCGAGCCTCGGCTGGAACGCCGCGTTCCTCGTCGCCGGCGCGCCCCTGCTGCTCGCCGCCGCCACGGTCCCGGCGCTCATGCGCCGCCTGCCGCCCTCGGACGGCGCGGCGCCCCGGCCCCTCTTCGCCCGGCACGCCGCCCCGCCGGCGGGCCCGACGCCCCCGGCGGTCACGCCGAGCGTCGTCCTCGCGTTCGCCGCCGGCGGCACGGTCGCCGCCGCGTACTCGACGGTCGAGCAGTTCCTGCTCCCGCTCCGCGGCAGCCGCACGCTCGGACTCGAGCGCGCGGGCATCGCGCGCCTCCTGATGACGATGCAGGCCTGCGACATCGTCGCGCTCCTGCCCGTCGGCGCGCTCGCCGACCGCGTCGGGCCGGCGCGCGTGCTGGGCGTGAGCCTGCTCGTCACGTCGGGCGCGCTCCTGCTCGTCGCCTTCGGCACGCTCCCCGTCGTGGGCGCCGGCGCCGCGCTCTTCGGCTTCTCCATGTCGGCGTGGATGCTCCCCCTCGGCGTGCTCCGGCGCGAGACCGCGCCCGAGCGCATCGCGTGGCGCACGGGCCTCTACCGCGTCTGCGTGGACGGGGGGATCTTCGCGGGCCCGTTCCTCGCCGGGCTCCTCGGCGCGCGGCTCGCCCCGAACCTCGGCGCCGTGTGGGGCGGCGCGCTCGCGCTGACGGGCGTGCTCTTCCTCCGGCGCCGGCGCTGACGTGGCCGACGCCGGGCTGATTCTCGCGGCGCGGGCTGCTGCTGCGGCCATCCCGACAAGCGCGGCGCGCTCGTTCTCGTGGACCGGTGGCGGCCTCGGGCCCGAGCCGGTATAAGGAGACCATCATGGACTACGCGGACTACCGGCACCTCGCGTTCGAGCGGAAGCCCCACGGGGTGCTCCTGATCACGATCAACCGTCCCGAGGTCCTCAACGCGACCAACGCGCGCCTGCACTGGGAGCTCACGCAGGTCTGGCTCACGGTGGACGCCGACCCCGGGACGCGCGTCGCGGTCGTCACCGGCGCCGGCAAGGCGTTCTCGGCGGGCGGCGACCTCGCGCTGGTCGAGGAGATGGCGGGCAACGCCGACGCCGTGGCGCGCACGCTGCGCGAGGCGTCGGACCTCGTCTACAACATCGTGAACCTCGATAAGCCCGTCGTCTCCGCGATCAACGGCGTCGCCGTGGGCGCGGGCCTCGTGGTCGCGCTGCTCGCCGACGTCAGCGTCATCTCGGAGACCGCGCGGCTCACCGACGGCCACACGCGCCTCGGCGTCGTGGCGGGTGACCACGCGGCGATCGTCTGGCCGCTCCTCTGCGGGATGGCGAAGGCGAAGTACTACCTGCTCACCGCCGATTTCCTCGACGGCCGGGAGGCCGAGCGGATCGGCCTCGTGAGCCTCTGCGTCCCGCCGGCCGAGGTCCTGCCGAAGGCGCTCGACGTCGCGACGCGGCTCGCCCAGGGGAGCCAGCTCTCGATCCGCTGGACGAAGCGCGCGCTCAACAACTGGCTGCGCCAGGCGGGCCCGATCTTCGACCAGTCGCTCGCCCTCGAGATGCTCACGTTCATGCATCCCGACGTCCGCGAGGGCGCCCGCGCGATCCGCGAGAAGCGCGCCCCGGCGTTTCCGTCGGCGCGCTGAGCGCCGCCCCGAGTCCGAGAGACAGAAGGAGGGCCGAGCCGCATGGCCTGGACGCCACCGCCCGCCCGCACGGGCCATCCCTACTACATGCACGACGCGATCTACGCCCAGCCGGGCGCCTTGCGCCTCGTCACGCGCGGCCAGGGCGAGGTGATCGAGGCCGCCGCCGCGCGGCTCGCCGGCATGGACCGCGTGTTCCTCTCGGGCATCGGCACCTCGTGGCATGCCGCGCTCGTCGGCGAGCTCCTCTTCGCCCACGCCGGCCGGCTCGGCCACCGCGCGCGCGCGTTCCACTCCTTCGAGTTCAAGGGCTACTGGCCCGACCCCGACGCGCGGACCGGCGTCGTCGTGGTCAGCCACCGCGGCAGCAAGCGCTACTCGCTCGAGGCGCTCGCCAAGGCGAAGGCCGGTGGCGGCGTGGGCGTGGCGATCACGGGCAAGGGCCACGACGGGCTCGCCGCGGCTGACCACGTGCTCCGCACGGTGGACCAGGAGAGCTCGGCCGCGCACACCGTCAGCTACACGACCGCCCTGGCGCTCCTCGTCACGCTCGCCGCCGGCGTCGGCAAGAACGAGGGGCTCCTCCACGAGCTGGAGGAGATCCCCGACATGCTGGCGCTCCTCCTCGGACAGGAGGCGTGGGAGGAGCTGGCCGCGCGCTTCGCGGGCCGCCGCCGCTACTGGTTCGTCGGCGGCGGGCCCAACACGGCGACCGCGTACGAGGCGGCGCTCAAGATGAGCGAGGCCAACCACTCGATCGCGCTCGGGCTCAACTGCGAGCAGTTCCTCCACGGTCCGTGGGCCGCGCTCGACGCCGAGGACGTGGTCTTCGTGATCGCGCCGCCCGGGCCGTCCCACGAGCGCTGCCTGGCCGTGGCGCGCGTCGCGAAGGAGGTGGGCGCGCCGGTCGTGGCCCTGGCGCGCGAGGGCGACGACGGGCTCGCCCGGCTCGCGGCGGAGACGATCGCGCTGCCGGCGGTGGACGAGCTCCTGTCACCGATGCTCGCCGTCGTCCCGCTCCAGCTCTTCACCTACCACCTGGCGCTGCTCCGCCGCGTGAACCCCGACACGATGCGCGGTGACCAGCCGGCGCACGGCCGGGCGCGCGCCGGCCTCGCGCTCTAGGCCTGGCGCGCCGGCCCTTCGGGTCGCGGGCCGCCCCCGCCGCGGCGCCCGCGACGGCGCCGGCGCCGCTGGCCGGAGCCGGTGGCGCCTTCGCCCGGGGGCGGTGAGGCGGGCGCGCCGGGATGCGGCGGCGCCGAGCGCGGCTCCGCGTGGCGAGGCGGCTCGTG
>DATFVL010000140.1 GCA_035260325.1 Candidatus Methylomirabilota bacterium
CGGCTGGCCACCCGAAGGCGGTTCGCGCTGCGGGCAGCGCGTGCGCCAGCAACCCCCTGCCCGTCGTGGTGCCCTGCCACCGCGTCGTGCGGAGCGACGGAACGATCGGACAGTACGTCGGTGGCGTCGACGCCAAGCGAGCCCTGCTCACGCTGGAGGGGGCGGCATGACCGCCAGGACGTACACGCTGCTGGGCCCGGACCGGCAACCCTACCAGAGCGCAACCTCCGGCGCGCTCGGCGGCTACCGGCCGGGCCGCGTGTACGGCAGGCTCGACTGCCCGGCCGCGATCCGGGCCATCGCGCGCGGCGGGTACGTCAGAAATCGCGTGTTCTTCGCCGACGAGCAGACCGCCGTCGCGGCCGGGTACCGGCCATGCGCCGTGTGCCTGCCCGACGAGCACGCGCAGTGGAAGGCAGGGGGCCTTTCGGAGGTGGGCGCAGCCGACAACCAAGGAGGGGCCGCTCGGCGCGCCGGCAGGCGGCGCACTCGCACGAGAGGTCACCGGCGAGCGAAGAGCGGATCCTCCGGGTGCAGGAGCGGCGTCCACTTGAGCCCGATGCGTGAAAGGTCGGGCGCGAGCACGTCCTCGCCTTCCGGTCGCACGCCGCGCTCGATCCACGCGACGAGATCGTCGAACGCCCGCTCGCGCGTCTCGCCGTCGAAGCCGCAGTGACTCGGCGCGCGGAACACGCGCTGCACCAGCAGGTGGTCGGTGCCGGCCGCGATCGCGCGGCGCCGGTACGACTGCTCGAGACTCAACGGCACCCACGCATCACCCGTTTCGTGCAGTGTGATGAGCGGCACCGTGAGCCGGCCGGTCCGTTCCGCGTACACCGGATTCGCACTCGGTGAGCGCGCGTCCCTGGCCGGACGCAGCCGCCGGACGCGCGCGTTCAGCTCGTCCTCGGTGAGCCCGAGCCCGGGATCGATCCGGTACCGGATGTGGACGGTACTGGCCGCGCGCACGCCCGGCCTCGGCTCCTTTTCGACGTCAGGGTGCCGGTAGATCATGTTCGAGAGATAGCGCCGCTGCAGACCCTGAAGACGCAGCGGCAGATCGTGGCCGGCCTGATCGGCGCCCATCAGGTACTTCACGACGCTGTCGAACTGTCGTCCGCGCGCGGTGTACGAGCCGGGCATGCCGAGCGCCGGCACGACGCGCTCGTTGAGGACGCGCGCAAAGGCTTGCTCGTCGGGCGAATCGAGCAACGGGGCGCCTGAGATCAGCTCGGCCGCGGCGGTGTACGCGAGCAGGTAGTCCGCGATGCTGATGCCGTCGACGAGACCGCACTCGGCGAGACCGCCCTGATAGAGACCCGGCCGGAGCTCGAGCGAGCCCACGACGATATGGCCACCCATCGACTGGCCGTAGATGATCGTCCAGCGTGGCGGGCCGATCTCCTTCAGGAAAAGCTCACGGAGCGCGACGAGGTCCTCGATGAACAGATGGGGCTGATACTCGCGCGCGCGATAGCCAGAGGCGATCCACGCGTGACCTCCGGCGACGATGTGGCTGCCGAGGGGAGGGGCGGTGACCGCGCCCGGCCCCGGGCCCCGCTGGATCCCGTGCGCGAACACGACGAGACCGCCGCGCCAGTTCGCCGGCACTTCGATGAGGTAGTCCGCGCCGCCGAGCGCGCCGCTCCGGCTGATCGCCGCACGCGGCGGCTCGGCGCGCGGCGCGGCGGACCACGGCGCACGCAGCACGACGAGCGCGAGCCCCACCGCAAGCAGAGCGATGAGTGCACGCCGCGGCATCATGCCGCGCGTCCTCCTGGCACATCGACTGTCGCTGGCGCGTCGTCCCATCGATCCACCCTGGAGAGAGTACAACGCCTCGACGGCGCATGATGGCCGAAACCTCGACGGGTTCCGCAGGCTACTGCACCGTCCCCGTGAGGCTCCGTCTGCCACTCGCCCATAGGCCTATTATTTAACGGTCAGACTTCATGCTGTGAATCCTCGCTCCCGTTCACGACGTCCTCAAGTTGTGCTACAGAACCAGCGGAGATTGCGGAGGTCGTCGCATTCCTGGCCTCACCTCGGGCCAGCTACGTCACAGGTGCGATCGTCGCCGTCGACGGCGGGCGCACCGCGATCTGACGGAGGCAAGATGCTGCGCTCTGGCGGCGGCGACGCCAGCACGACGGCCATGCTCGCCTCGACCGACGCACAAGTCCTCACTGCGGACTACGAGTCTTGTTGGGGATATCTGCCCGGTGAATGCTGGGGCCGTGATGCATCGATCAAGGTCGTCGGAGGTTTTGCCAAATCGATCCCGGATATTAAGTTCGAGATCAAGGAAGTCCTCGTCGCCGGGAATCGTATAATCGTTCGCGGCGAGGTAACCGGAACGCCCGCTGGGGACCTGTTTGGTGTGCCGCATACCGGCAAGAGCTTCAGGATCATGGCGATCGACATTCAGACCATCCAAGACGGCAAGATAGCCAGGACGTACCACATCGAAAACTGGCTCAGTGCGTTGGGGCAACTCCGCGCCAAGTGAGGGCGGCTTGGGCGCTTGACCACTACAAAGGGACTCCGACATTCGCACGTCCGGTAACCGATTCCTGGGGGTTGTCTGGGTAAACGAAAGGGGTTAGCGGCTGCAACGTCCGCTAACCCTCGCGTCCGTGGGCACGTGGTGCACGCGGCTTCATCGGCGAATCCCGGCGGCCCCGACGGGCGTCAAGAGAAAGAGGAGGCGATCATGCGTGTCGTGCACGTCACCGGCGCGAAGGGCCCGTTCGAGCTCGTCAAGCGAGATATCCCGGAGCCCGGCCCGGGATCCGTGCGTGTCAAGGTCGAGGCCTGCGGCATCTGCCACAGCGACTTCGTGACGAAGGAAGGGATCTGGCCGGGTATCCAGTTTCCACGGGCGCCCGGACACGAGGTCGCCGGCATCGTCGACGCGGTCGGCCCCGGCGTCGCCGGCTGGAAAGCCGGCCAGCGGGTCGGAGTCGGCTGGCACGGCGGGCACTGTGGATACTGCAATTCCTGCCGGCGCGGGGACTTCGTGACCTGCCAGATCGCTCCACAGACGCCCGGGATCTCGTACGACGGCGGCTACGCCGACTACATGATCGCCCCCGCCGCGGCGCTGGCGCGGATCCCGGACGGGCTCTCGGCGGTCGAGGCCGCACCGCTGATGTGCGCCGGCGTCACCACGTTCAACGCGCTGCGGAACAGCGGCGCCCGGCCCGGCGACACCGTCGCGGTGCTGGGCGTGGGCGGGCTGGGCCATCTGGGCGTTCAGTTCGCGGCGAAGATGGGATTCAGGACCGTGGCCATCGCGCGAGGCGCCGACAAGGAAGCGCTGACTCGAAAGCTCGGCGCGCAGCACTACATCAACAGCCAGGCGCAGGACGCGGCGGCAGCGCTGACCAAGATGGGCGGCGCCCGGGTCATCCTCGCCACCGTCACCAGCGGCCCGGCGATGAGCGCCGTGCTGGGCGGCCTCGGCGTCGATGGCAGGCTCGTCATCGTTGGGGCTCCGGCCGAGCCGCTCGAGGTGCCGGCCCTCGGGCTCATCTTTGCGCGCCGCTCGATCGTGGGCTGGCCGTCCGGCACGTCGATCGACTCCGAGGACACGCTCGCCTTCAGCGTGCTGAGCGGGGTGCGTCCGATGACGGAAGTCTTCCCCCTGGAGCGGGCCGCCGAGGCCTACGAACGCATGATGAGCGGCAAGGCACGGTTTCGCGTCGTCCTCACGACGGGGTAGACTTTTCAGGGGCCGAACGTCCTTGACGCCCGGCTGTGACGGGTTCGTGCGCCTTGAGGAAGCGCCGCGCGTGCTCCACGACCTCGTCGATGTGCTCCTGCGAATCTTTCCAGGGATAGATGGTCACCTCGGCGTTCGGGGCGAGGCTGGCCACTTCCATCGCGACCTTGTACGGGTGCGCGGGCACGTCGTCAGGCGCTACCAACAGCGGCGTCTGGATGGAGCGCACGAAATCGCGCGACACGGTGAAAACGAAGTCGGCGCGGTTGGTGTACATGCTGGTGAGGAAGTCATGGACCATGTCCATCGTGACGTCGGGGCGCTTCTCGCAAAGCGCCGGCCCCCAGCCCTTGATGTTGTTCTGGTAGAAGAGGTCCGGGATCTCAGGCCTGAAGCCGCTGGGTTGCATCATCGCGGCCGCGACGACGCGCTCCGGAGCCCGCCGAATAAGGTTGTGAATCATCGGCCCGCCGATGCAGAAGCCCATGACCATGAACTCCCGGATGCCGAGGTGGTCCATCAGCCCGAGCTGGTCGTCGGCGTAGGCGTCCCAGGGGCGGTCGATCTCCAGCGGGCCGCTGGACTGGCCGGGGTTGGCGTTGCGCAGGTCAGCGCAGATACAGCGGAAGTCGTCCTTGTACCTTTCCATCGGGTTGAAGGGCGAGGCTGTCTGCCAGGATGAGAGGGCTGAATTGAGCCCGCCGCCCGGGATGAGTAGCAGGGGGAAGCCGGAACCGACCTCTTCGTAGTGCATGCGGACGGGGCCTCTGTCGTAGAACGGCATGGCGATTCTCCTCCCTCCATTCGCTTGTAGAACGCTCAGAGCAAAGCCGACCCCCTCAAAGCGGGTTTGGACCGACGACTTCCCAGCGGTAGCGCTCGCGGAGTTTGTTGCGTTCATCGTCGTTGATCGGGCCGGGGCGGTTCAAGAGCGCCTCGACGTAGCCGCCGGCGGCGGCCGGGGTGTAGAGAAACAAGACGCGGCCGGTTTCGCTGCCGGTGTTCTTCCAAGCATGCGGGACGTTGCGCGGGAAGAACGCGCAGGTGCCGGGCCCGCCGACGATAACATCGTCGCCGATCTTAAAGGTGATCTCGCCGGCGAGCACCCAGGCGACCTCGTCGCTGTCGCGGTGTAGATGGAAGAGGCTCTTGGTGCCGACGGGCGCGGTTTCCTCGAACAGCATGATGCTCTCATTGGTCTCGTGGCCGAGAAGCTTCAAGGCGGCGAAGCGGCCAGGCGCCGTCATGTCGAGATGCTTCCCGCCGCCCGCGGGTACGACAAAGCCTTTTGTTGCGCTCATGTTGGTCTCCTTCCCTGTGGCGGAATGAGGATAAACGCCGGCACCGTGAACATCAATGTACACGAGTCCCGCTCGTCCCGGCTCGATCTGCCCGCGCACCGATTCGACGCGCTCGGAGATCTCCACGGCCGCGGCATCCGCACGATCGTCGACCTCAGCACCGCTCGGCCGTGAGATCGGCCTGATCCTCGAGGTGGCCCGGCGCTCGCGCGTGCACGTGATGAGCCGCGCCGACTTCACCGCCGAGTCCTTGACGGGAGCGTTCCGATCGTCCTCACCGTGCATGACCAGCGTCCGGAGGTCGCTCGCGATGTGCAGCCGGCGGGAGGTGTTCGGAGCCTACGGCGTCGACTCCGGCGAAGCGTTATGGCGGGGCGCCGAACCGATTCCTGGGTGAAGTCTGGGTAAACGAAAGGGGTTAGCGGCTTCAACGTCCGCTAACCCCTAGTCGTTGTTGGTTGCGGGGGCTGGATATGCTGAATGCTACTCGGCGCGCGAAACCTACTACATCGACCTCCAGTGAGCCCGTCTCGCGTGACGTTCCCCCTAAACAAGGGTTCGATTCCCCGCCGGGACGTGATCGAACTTACATAGTTCAAGTTCGCGATTTCATTGCGCGGTGACGGGACTCAGAACGTCTCGGACACCCATTGGCCCCGGTGTGGCGCCGGATCAGTTCCCGGCCCCAGATACCTTTCAAAGTTCATGGCTCCGTCCTCGTCGAGCGCCGGCAGCGTCTCCGGACTCTGCCCGGCGCGGCGTCTTCGCGGCCGGACAGGTACGTCGCGACGATCCGCCGGTACGACGTCGCCCGCCAGCGGCGCATCCGCCCGCCGACGGGCTCGATCGTCGGGTGGTTGCCGCTCGCCGAGTTGCGGAAGACCGTCCGCGGGGCGATGCGCGTTTTGGGGTAGACGACCGAGCCGGCCGCCACCAGCGCGCCGGTGCCGACCCTCGCGCCGTCGAAGACAACCGCGTTGGCGCCGACGACTGCTCCGTCGCCCACCGTACAGCCGTGCAGGACCGCGCCGTGGCCGATCACGCAGCGGCGCCCGACGACCACGCGCCCGTGCAGGACGGCGTTGTCTTCGATGAGGCTCTCCTCGCCGACGCGGATCGGCTCGAAGTCGCCGCGCAGCACGGCGCCGAACCAGATGCTGGCCCGAGGCGCCACCGTCACGCGGCCGATCACGTGCGCCCCCTCGGTGACGAACGCGGACGAGTGGATGCGCGGGCGGTGACGGCCGAAGCGGATTCCGGGCCCGGCGATCTTCATCGCTTGTCGGCTCGCCGGCGGAAGGTCTGCTTCAGCCCGCCGGGCTTGAACCCTCCGCCCTCCCGCTCCACGGCGCTCCACCACTGGTCGAACTCCTCGCTACGCTTGCCAGCCACGTGGAGCAGGAAGTGGTGCTCCCACGAGCGCCCCTGCCCCATGAGGTCCAACGTGTCGTTGATGGACTTCTTGACCGTTCGCACCGCGAAGGCCGGCAGGGAGGCGATGCGATCCGCCAGCGCGTCCACCTCGTCTTCGAGCCGTCCGCCCGGCGCCACACGGTTCACGAGGCCCAGCCGGTGCGCCTCCGCCGCGTCGATCGCCTCGGCGGTGAACAGCAGCTCCTTGGCTTTGCGGGCCCCGATCTCCCATGGCTCGATGAGAAGCTGCACGCCGGCCATCGCCATCGCGACCACCGGGTTCGCGAACCGCGCGGTCTCGTCGCACACGATGAGGTCGCACATGCACGCCAGCATGAGGCCGGCCGCGACGCAGTGGCCGTGCACCTGGGCGATCGTTGGTGTCGGCAGGTTGCGGATGCGTAGCAGCTTGTCGAGGAACAAGCGGCGCTCCATGTCGACCCGGGAGTGATACGTGTAACCTCGCCGGTCGTAGCCGGGATACTCGAGGTCGTGGCCGGCCGAGAACGCGCGGCCCTCGCCGCTCAGGACGATCACGCGCACGTCGGGGTCGGCGCCGCCCGCCGTGAACGCCGCGTCCATCTCCTCGATCAGGGTCGGGTTCTGGGCGTTCAGCTTGTCGGGCCGGTTCATGCGGATCCGAAGTACCGGGCCCCGTCGCTCCACCTTGATCGCTTGGAACCCCATCGTCACTGCCTTCCCGCCCCGAGCTTCGCGATCAGCTCGCCGTAGGCGGCGAGCTGCCGGGGCCACTCGCGATAGCCGCACACCGGCCCGAGCACGACGTAGTCGGCACCGGCCTCGACAAAGGTCCGGACGCGATCGGCGCACACCTCAACGGGGCCGGCGATGCCGAAGCGGCTCATGATCTCCTCGCCCGGCAGCCGGTACACGTGGCTGATGTACTCGGCGCCCGCCGCCTTCGCCTGCGCGGCGTCGGGCCCCATGTTGCTGAAGAGGAACGCCCCCCACGTGAAACCCTGGGGCAACCGGCCCTCCTCGAGCAGAAAGCCACGCGTCCGCTCCGCCAGCCGCGTGAACTTCCGCTCGCTGACGAAGGCGGCGATCCACCCGTCGCCGTAGCGGGCGGCGCGCCGGAGCGCCGGGTCGGAGGTGCCGCCGACCCAAATCGGCAGGCTCCGCTGCACCGGGCGCGGTGAGATCGCCACGTTCTCGATGGTGAAGTGACGCCCGGCGTAGCTGAACCGCTCGTTGGAGAACAGCCCGCGGGCGATGTCGAGCATTTCGTTGGCGCGCGACCCGCGCTCGCTCAGCGGTACCCGCATGGCGCGGTACTCGTCGGGATGATCGCCACCGACGCCGACACCGAAGATCATGCGGCCGCCCGAGAGCACGTCGAGGCTGGCGACGGTCTTCGCGATCAGCACGGGATCGCGCAGAGGCAGGATGATGACGTCACTCGCGATGCGCACGCGCGAGGTGGCGGCGGCGAACGTGGCGAGCACGGTCGTGGCCTCCAGGATCGGCGCGTGCCACTGGATGTGGTCGCCGACCTGCACGGAGTCGAAGCCGACCGCCTCGGCGGCGCGGGCAAACTCCGTCAGCTCCCGGGCCCCGGGGACACCCGACGAGTACGCGCCGATGGCGATGCCGAAGCGGATCACGCTGAGCCTCCCAGGTACGCGGCCTTGACGTGGGGGCTCTCGGTGAGCTCGCTCGAGGACCCGCTCAGGGCGACCCGCCCGGTCTCCATCACGTAGGCGCGCGACGCGATGCCGAAGGCCATGCGCGCGTTCTGCTCGACGAGCAGCACCGACACGCCTTGCTCCCGGTTGATGGCCTGCACGATCCGTGCGATCTCGCGCACGACAATCGGCGCCAGACCGAACGAGGGCTCGTCGAGGAGCAGGAGCCGCGGCTCGGCCATGAGCGCCCGACCGATGGCCAGCATCTGCTGCTCGCCGCCGCTCAACGTGCCCGCCAGCTGCGTCCGCCGCTCGGCCAGGCGCGGGAAGCGGCGCTCGACCGCCTCGAGCGTGCGGCGGATCTCGGCGGCGGACCTGCGGCGATACGCGCCCATCTTGAGGTTCTCGAGGACCGTCATCTGCGGAAAGAGCCGACGGCCCTCCGGCGCGTGCGCCAGCCCGAGCGCCACGACACGATGAGCCTTCCAGCGGGAAATGTCGCGGCCGTCGAGCAGGATGCGGCCGCCGGCGCTCGGGACGAGACCGGAGATCGCGCGAAGCGTCGAGGTCTTCCCGGCGCCGTTGGGGCCGATGACGGCGACGACCTCGCCCTCCCCCACCCGCAGCGACACCCCCTTCACGGCGGCGACGTTGCCGTAGCGGACTTCGAGGTCGCTCACCTCAAGCACGGGATTCCTCGGCGCCGAGGTACGCCTCGATCACGGCCGGATTCGCCTGGATGTCCCGCGGGGTCCCCTCCGCGATGCGGACGCCGTGGTCCAGCACAGTGATGACGTCGCAGAGCCCCATCACCGCGCGCATGTCATGCTCGACGAGAAGGATGGTCTTGCCCTCAGCGCGAAGCGCGCGGAGCACCGCCATGGTGTCTTCGCTCTCCTGCACCGTCAGTCCCGCGAGCGGCTCGTCGAGGATCACGAGCTCGGCCGCCGTCGCCAGTACCATCGCGAGGCAGAGCGCCTTCTGGTCCCGGTGCGGCAGATTTCGGGCGCGCTGGTCCGCAACGTCCGCCAGACGCAGCGACGCCAGCAGCGCCTGGGCGCGGGCGCGGACCGAGCGCTCTTTGTCCCGGTAGGCGGCGGTCCCGATGAGCGTCGCTACGAACGCCGTCGCCGCGTACAGGTGGCAGGCGATGAGGACGTTTTCCAGCGCCGTCGACTCGCGGAACAGCGTCGTCGCCTGAAACGTGCGCGCGATCCCGCGCCGGCAGATCTCGGAGGGCCGGAGGCCTGACACACGCTCGCCCTTGAAGACGATCTCGCCCGAGGACAGCGGCAGCACGCCCGTGAGTAGGTTGAAGACCGTGCTCTTCCCGGCGCCGTTCGGCCCGATCAGGCCGTGGATCGTCCGTGGCGCGACCGTCATGGAGAGCCCCGTCACGGCCTGAAGCCCGCCGAAGCGCTTGCTGACGTCCCGCAGCTCAAGGAGCAACGCGCGCTCCTACGGTCGTCCCGGCGTTCGGGCGGCGACGCCGAGCGAGCGCGTGCGCGATGCGGCCCGGCAGCGACACCAGCCCCTCCGGGAACACGAGCATGACCACCATGAGCACCGCTCCGTAGACGAGGATTTCGTAATGGTGCAGCTCGCGGAGGAACTCGGAGGTGACCGAGAGCACGAGCGTGCCGACGACCGGGCCCCACACCGACTGCGCGCCGCCGATGACCGTGAAGACGACCAGCAGGACCATCGGCTCCAGGCCGAAGTCGCTCGAGTGCAGCACCTGGTGCGAGTGCGCGAAGAAGACGCCGGCCAGGCCGGCGAAGAAGCTGCCGAGCACGAACACCCCGAGCTTGTAGCGGGTGACGCTGACGCCGAGCGTCTCGGCCAACAGGTCGCGCTGGCGGATGGCGCTCGCCACCAGGCCGAAGCGCGAGTATTCGAGCCGGATCAGCACGGCGGCCGCAACGAGAAACAGCGCGTACATGAGCCAGTACTGCGCCAGCTTGCTGGTGAAGCCGATCGCGCCGCCGGTGAGTGGCAGCGGGTGCGGTCGCGGGATCTCGACGAGGCCCGAAGGGCCGCCGAGGTAGTCGACGAAAGCGTTGTTGAAGAACAGGCGTAGGACCTCGAGGAAGGCGAACGTGATCAGGAAGTAGTAGGG
This sequence comes from Candidatus Methylomirabilota bacterium, assembly GCA_035260325.1. Classification (NCBI taxonomy): domain Bacteria; phylum Methylomirabilota (SeqCode); species Candidatus Methylomirabilota bacterium. The sequence goes on from DATFVL010000140.1 coordinate 10,204, forward strand.
CCCGCTGACGCGGAGGGCGATGCGGCCGATCGGCACCGCGACGAGCGACGCCACGAGCGGCGCCACCGCCAGTGAGGCCCAGAAGGACCACCCCGCGCGCGTCACGAGGAGCGCCGAGGCGTAGGCGCCGATGCCCATGAACGAGATGTGCGCCATGTTGAGCTGGCCCGTGCTCATCTCGAACCGCAGGCTGAGCGTGAGCACGAGATTCATCAGCATCGTCGTCGCGACGTCGAGGTAGTACGAGTCGCGCGTGAGGATCGGGACGGCGACGCCGGCCACCGCGAGGAGGCCGAAGCCGAGCGCCGGCGACAGCCCCGGTCTACGCGACACCGAACAGGCCCCGGGGTCGAACGAGCAGGATGGCGATGACGATGAGAAAGCCGAGCATGTTGACGGCAGCGCTGGTCATGAAGAGCGTGCCGATGCCCTCGACGGCGCCGAGCAGCAGGCCGCCGAGGACCGCGCCGGGCAGGCTGCCCATGCCGCCGACGATGATGATGATGAAGGCCTTCACCACCGGCAGCGCGCCCATCGTCGGGCTGACCGCGAAGACCGGCGCCAGCAGCGCGCCCGCGGCGCCGGCGAGCGCGCACCCGACGCCGAACCCGAGCGCCGACACCGCCTCGATGTTGACGCCTTGCAGGGCGGCGGCGTCGGGATCCTGGGCTACGGCGCGCATCGCCTGGCCGGTGCGGGTGAACTTGAGGAAGACGTAGAGCGCCGCCATGAGCACGCACGCCGTCACGATGACCACGAGCCGCTCGCGCGAGATAATCAGGCCGAACACGCGGACGATGCCGGAGACCGCCGATCCCACCGACTTGTCGAGGACGCCGAAGGAGAGCTGCGCGGACGCCTGCAGGACCCAGAGCAGCCCGAGCGAGACGATGAAGGCATTGAGCGTCTTGCCGCGCAGGTGCCGGAACACCACGCGCTCGGCGAGCACGCCGGCCGCCCCCACCACCAGCACGGCCAGCACCAGGGTCAGGAAGTAGTTCACGCCGAAGACGGCGAAGGCATAGTACGTCACGAAGCCGCCCAGCATGTAGAACTCGCCGTGGGCGAAGTTGATGATGTCGAGGATCGAGAAGATCAGCGTCAGGCCGAGCGCTACGAGAATGTAGACGACGGCCAGGCCGAAGCCGTTGAGCGCAGCCTGGATGAGCAGTTCGATGGACATGAGCGCGGCGCGGGAAGCGGTCCGTGCCGCTCCCCGCGCTCCGGTCCGCGGCCTCGCCCTATTTCTTCTTCAGCGCTGCGGGAAGCACCTGGGCGAGGTCCACGACCTTGCCCCCGCGGATTTCGCTGATGATCAGCGGGTAGAGAAACTGCCGGTCGATGCCATAGGTCTCCTTGCCGCCGATGACCAGTGATCCCCACACCGTCTCGAAGCGCTCCCTGGTCAGGACCTCCAGGACCTTGTCGGGCTCAACGCTGCCGGCGCGCCGCATGGCCTGGGTGATGACGTCGAAGGCCGCGTAGTTCCCCACGGCGATCACCCCCGCCACCTCGCCGTACCGCTTCTCGTAGACCTCGCCGAACTTACGGACGGCGGGGCTGACGTGCTCGCTCTTGACGTTGATGTTGGCCGGGCTCCACACGCCCTCGGCCGCCTCACGGCCGGCCACGCTGATGATCGTGAAGGGGTTGATCCCAGCGGTCCAGCCCTTGGCGCCCGTGAAGCCCAGCTCCATCGCCTGCTTGAGGATCAGGCCTGCCTCCCCGGGCGGCGCCGCCGCCACGTCGAGCATGTCGGGCTTCTGGGCGAGGATCTTCGTCAGCACCGGGTAGAAGTCCTTGGTGCCGCGCTCGTAGTATTCGTCCGCCGTCACCTCGAACCCGAGCGCCTTGAGCGCCTTGACGACGGCGGTGTTGGTGTCCTTGCCGCTCGTGTCGTTCGGGGAGATCACCGCGACCCGCTTGATCTTCGGGTGGTTCTCCTTGATCCAGTGGTAGAACGGCTCGGCCAGCTCCCACTGGCTCAGGATGGAGCGGAAGGAGTACGGCTTCTCGGGGGCGAGGTTCGCGGTGCCCCAGCACACGAAGGCGAACATCACGTTGTTCGGCTCGGTGATCGTCTGGGCGGCATTGCATGTCGCGCCCACGGCGTTCCCGATGATGTACTTGACCTTGTCCTGGAACACGAGCTTGTTCGTCGCGGTCGCCGCTTCCGCCGCCTGGGCCTTGTGGTCGTAGGCGACGAGCTTGATCTTGTAGACGTCGCCGCCAATCTTCAGGCCACCGGCCTTGTTGATCTCGTCGGTCCGCATCTCGGCGCCCCGCTGCAGCTCGACGCCGTACGACGCCGCGCCGCCGGAGAGCGGGCCGAGCAGGCCGATCGTGAGCGTCTTCTCGGCCGCCGGCGCCGGCCCGGTGCCGACGACGGCGAGGGCGAGGACGATGAGGGTCGCGAGGCTGCGTCGTGGGGTCATGGATCTCCTCCTTTTGTCGAGGGAACGGCGCTCAGCGGAATCTGGGAATGACCGTCTCGCCGAAGAGCTGCAGCGCGCGCAGGACCCGCTCGTGCGCCGGGCCGTCGGGATGCCGGAAGCGGATCAGGAAGTAATCCGCGCCCACCTCGCGGTGCCACGTCTGCACCCGCTCGACGCAGTCATCTGGCGAGCCGAGAATGAGGCGCTCGAGCGAGATGCGTTTGAGGTCGAGGTCCTCCTCCTTCTTGATGTCCTGGTAGTAGGAGCCGTGCCGCCAATAGTACCGGTGCGTGCTCAGCAGGCCCGCCTCGTACTCGGCGATCGCCTGCTCGCGCGTCGGCGCGACGTAGCCCTCGCGGAACACGACCACCTTGTGGGGCCGCCCGCGGCTCTCCGCCGTCGCCCGGTACAGCGCCGCCCGCCGCTTGAGGCGCTCGGGCAGCTGGAAGGAGTCGGCGAGCAGGGCGTCGCCCAGGCGGCCCGCGCGCTTCATCGGCTCGTCGCCGAGCGCCGCCACCCAGATCGGCGGGTGCGGCTTCTGCACCGGCTTGGGTGTCACCATGATGTTCTGCAGCGTGTGGCGCTTGCCGACGAAGTAGACCTTCTCCTCCGTCCAGGCCCGACGCAGGATCTCGATGCCCTCCTCGAACAGCGACACGCGGTCGCTCACCTTGAGGCCGAAGGCGGCGAAGTCGCCCTCCTGGTACCCCTGCCCTACCCCGAGGATCAGCCGCCCCTTCGAGATGATGTCCACGACCGCGCAGTCCTCGGCCAGGCGGGTCGGGTGATAGAGGGGGAGGATCGCGATCCCGGTCCCGATCCGGATCCGCGACGTCCGCGCGGCGATGGCGGCTGCGAGCGGCAGGGGCGAGGGAAAGTAGCCGCTGGGCTCCTGGTGGTGCTCGGTCAGGAAGAATGAGTCGAAGCCGCATCGCTCGGCCTGCTGGGCCTCGGCGATCACCTCGTCGACCATCCGCGTGAGGTCCGCGCCCGGCGCCGGATGCGTGTTGGCCATCACCCCGAACTGGATCATCGGGTCCTCCCGCTATTTCGCACGGCTCTTGTCGAGCAGGCGCCGAGCCTTGCCCTCGCGCCCGTACGTGTAGTCGCGCAGACTGCCCGCCGCCACCAGCTCGACGGTGACGCGGATGCCGAGATCCGACTTGAGCCGGTCCTCGAGAATGCGGATCAGCTCCTCCTTCCGGGCCTCGATCCCGTCCTTCACCTCGACCTGCACTGTCATGTCCTCGCGGATCTCGAGCCCCGCGCCCCTCAGCTCGACGACGCAGAGCCACTCGCCCGTGGTGCGGTCGTCGGAGGTCACCGCCCGGACGCACGCCATCGGGAACACGTTCGTGCCGCGGATCTTGACCATGTCGTCGCTGCGGCCGAGGAAATGGTCCATCCGGCGCGAGTAGCTGCCGCAGCCGCAGCGCCGCTGCCCGTCGCTGACGATGCGGATGTAGTCGCGGAGGTTATAGCGGATCAGCGGCGGATGGTGGCGGTAGAGGCTCGTGATGACGAGGTTGCCTTTTTCGCCGTCGGGCAGGATGGCGTCGGTGTCGACGTCGGCCACCTCGATGATGAACATGTCCTCCATGAGGTGCAGCCCGTCCTTCTCCTGGCACTCGAACGCCGGCAACCCCACCTCGTGCGTGCCGTAGTTGTCGAAAACCGGGCAGTGCCACGCGCTTTCCATCATCTTGCGCAGGCTGCCGTCGAGATCGGGCCCGAGGAACGTGGCGATGAACCGCGTGCCCAGGCGCCGCAGATCGAGCCCCTCCTGCTGCGCGACCGAGGTGAGGTGCAGGAGGTACTCCGGGAAGCCCGCCCAGAGGTTCACGCCCCAGTCGAACGCGACCTCGAGCTGCCGCCGGCTCGGGGTGACGTTGCCGCTGCCCGTCGTGACGGGCGCAATGCCGGACCAGTGCAGGCAGCTGAGATAGTAGAACCACCCCAAGTTCGCGGTCGACAGCGTCGAGGGAATCTGCATGACGTCGCCCGGCCGGGCGCCTTGGATCCACAGCGCGCGCGAGCCCTGGATGCCCTGGATCTCCCACTCGAGCGGGGTGAAGAGCGTGGGCCGCGGCATCCCCGTCGTGCCGCCGCTGGACTGCAGCTTGATCGGCACGCGGGCGCCGTCGGCCCGCGCGAGGCCCGGGTGCTCGCCGAACGGGGGATGCGTCTTGATGCTGTCCTTGAAGTCCTCAACGGCGACCATCGGCAGCTTCGTCAGATCGTCCTTCGACCGGATGGCCTCGCGCCGCACCCCGTGCTGCTGCCACTTCTTCTGGTAGAAGGGGTTGCGCCACGCCCACTCGACGATCTCCAGAAACCGCCGGTTCTGAACCTCCTCGATCTGCTTGCGATCGAAGAGGAACACGGATTCCGCGTAGTCTCGAGACGGCGGATAGTCGCGGACGAGCTTGTCGAAGTCGATCGACCGGTAGTAGTACGGCACGGTCATACGGGCCCCCTTCGGCTCTGGCGGCACCGCGTCACGCCCGGCGCCGTCGGAACTTGGCGAAGTGCGGGGGCCGCTTCTCGAGGAACGCGCGGGCCCCCTCCTGCTGCTCCTCCGCCCAGAACTCCGGCCCCGTGAGGTAGCGCCGGAGCTGGTCACCCTGCCCGAGCAGATCGCTGAACTCCTCCACGAACGAGGCCTTGAGGATGCGCAGGCACGTCGGCGACAGCGCCAGCAGCTCCGCGCACCACTTCTCCACCTCTGCGTCCAGCGTCTCCATCGGCACGACCGCGTTCACGAGGCCCATGTCGTAGGCCTGGCGCGCGGTGTACCGCCGCGCGAGCATCCACATCTCCCGCGCCCGCTTGGCCCCGACCACCCGCGTGAGGTAGCTCACGATCCCGCCGCACGCCGGGCTGCCGACCCGGGGTCCGTTCTGGCCGAAGATCGCGTGCTCGGCGGCGATCGTGAAGTCACAGAAGTAAGCGATGTGGTTCCCGGCCCCGACCGCGTAGCCGTTCACCCGGGCGATGATCGGCTTGGGACAGTGCGACAGTGTCTGGTGGAAGAGATACGGTTCGAGGATCTGCCGCTCCAGCCCGCCTTCCTTCTCCCAGTTCACGTCGCCCCCAGCGCAGAAGGCCTTGGCGCCCGCCCCGGTGAGAACGATCACACCCACTTCCGGGTCCGCCCCCGCGCCTTCGATCGCGAGCGTCATCTCTCGCAGCGTGTCCCCCGTGAACGCGTTGTACTGCTTGGGGCGGTTGATCGTGACCCGTGCGACCTGGTCGCGGACTTCGTAGAGGAGGTCGCGGTAAGCCATGTCAGCGCGACGCCGGGTGCGTGTTGCCGTTCGCGACGTTGAACCCGAGACCGGACAGCATGAAGCGGGCGAGGTCGCGATCGAGGTCCTTCCGCGCGACCTTTCGCCGGCCCAGGTCCCACCGGCGCAACGCGACGATGATCGGCAGGAAGGTCACGATGTTGGCCGCGACCCGGCTGTCGCCGAGCGTCACCTGGCCGCTCCGGGCGGCCTCGACGAGGATGCGCTCGAACATGTCGATGAACTCCGCCACGCGCGCCAGGATGGCGTGGAGCGAGCGGCGGTCGAGCGCGTGGCTCTCCCGGTAGACGAGGAGCACCGTCTCCTGGTGGTCATGCATGGCCTCGACGAGGATGTGCAGCGCCGTCGACACCCTCAGCGCCGGGTCCCTGATCCCTTCCACGGCCCGCGCGACCGCCTCCTGGTGGGCTCGGACCTTGTCGTCGCAGACCAGGTAGAGGATGTCGCCCTTGGAGCGTACGTAGTTGTAGATCGTCCCCTGCGTGAACCCCGCGGCGCGGCCAATCTCCCGGACCGTGGCGCCGTGGTAGCCCTTCCGCGTGAATACCGTGAGCGCCGCGCGGACGAGCCGTCGCCGCCGCTCGTGGACGAGCTTCCGGTCCTTGACGTTCGCCGATATGGGCCGATGCATACTGAGCGCTCAATCAGCGTGCGGGATAATGTCGCGGACCGGCGCCGATTGTCAAGACGCGGAGGATTCCAGCGTCGTTCTCCTCGCGTGTCAGGTTTCGGGCGTCTCTCTCTCTTTGTTCTCGTCCATGTCTCTCTCCTTGTCCTTGTCCATGTCTCCTGTTGCCGCTCGTCGGGGTGGCGCCCGACCAACCCCGTCCGTTCCCGATCGGGCGCGACCGGCGCGAGTGGACCTCGCTAAGGTCCAGCACGGTGGGCGAAGTTCAGGTGCACGATGCGGATGCGTCATCCGAGCCCGGCTGCTCGCGCGATCAGAAACAACCCTGCCCCGACGACGACGGCCCCGATGGCTCGCGCGACGCGCTCACCGGCCGGTGCGAGACGTTCGACGGTGATGGCCGCCGCCACGACAGCCATCGCGCGAAGGTCCATGACCCCGATGACCCAAAGGATCGCCATCAGACCGGCACAGCAGTGGCTGCAGTGGAGGCCGAGGCGCAGGCCGTGTCGCCAGGCCGTGCCGGCGTCGGCCGGCAGCGTACGGCCGCGCCCGGGTGCCTCCCGGCAGCACGCAAGGTGACGCGCCTTCCACGCGGTGAGCTGGAGGGAGCCGGCGATCAGGACGACCACACCGACCGCGATTGCTGCGGCGCGCGCCAGCGCCGGCTGCTGCATCTCGATCGCCGCCAGCGCGACGCCCAGCGGAAAAGCGGCCATTCCGAAAACGGTCCAGACGAAGAAGTAACCCACGCCCACGAGCGCGGTCAGCCGACCGAGGCGCGTCTCGCCTGTCCTGCCAACGGCCTGGCGGTAGCGCCACAGCATTGGGACCAAGGACGGCAGCATCATCGCCACCATCATCACGACCCACATGCCAAGGAACGACGCCGCGGCGCCGGGCCACGTCTGTCCGGGCATCCGCATCCACGCCATCGACATCGTCCAGCCGCCGGGCATCGGCATCTCGCCCATCGCCGACATGGACGCGCACCAGACGATCGTTACCGCTGCGCTGACAGCGAAGAGCAGCGCTGAGACGCCCAAAAACGCTTGCTGGGAAGCTCGCTCGGAAGCCATGCGTCGTGAGATCTCCAGTCCCGCGGTTGCGCCACGACAACCACGACTTCGCTCAGCCCTTGTTGTACTCGTCGTGGCGGCGCATCCAGACGCCCGTCTCGTTGCGCCCCCTGGGTGCGCGGTCGAGCCACTGGTACAAGCCCCAGAGGCCGTCCAGTCCGCGCGCATAGGTGGAATAGGCGTGGTAGACGACGCCGTCCTCGAGCGCGAACGCGCTCATGCCCGGCCGCTCACGCGTGTACGTGGCCGCGTCGGTTCCGGTCGTGGCCGCGAGCTCGGCGACAGGCCCCTCGCCGACGGCTTCCGAGACCGGCGTCACGTCCATCGCGTGGCCGCCGCGCCGGTAGTTGTATTCGATGACCCCCTCGCGCTGTTGCTCCTCGGTGAACCAGACGTTGAAGTCGAAGTTGAAGTCGCTGCCGAACGAGGACGCCCAGGGAAACGTCCACCCCATCCGCCGCTTGTACGCCTGCAGCTTCGCGAGAGGTGCCCGCGACATCGCCGAAAGCGTGACGTCGTGGTTGGCCAGGTGGACGACGAAGCCGTCGAACCCGTCCGCGATCGCCGAGCAGTGCGGACACCCTGCCGTGTAGTCGGGCCCGAACATGAAGTGGTAGACGAGGAGCTGCGAGCGCCCTCGGAAGAGGTCTGCCAGCGAGGCGCTCCCCTCGTCGGTCTCGAATCGATACTCCTTGTCGATCCGAACCCACG
>DATFVL010000141.1 GCA_035260325.1 Candidatus Methylomirabilota bacterium
CGACTCGGGGTTCTGGACGAGCCGGTGGAGGAGGGGCGACACCCGCTCCGCGATCCGGTGCGCGGACTGCTCCGCGCGCGCGATGCGGTCCACGTCGGCGATGAAGTCCGCGAGCGTGTAGGTCGCCGTCGCCATGCCCGATCCTCCTATGGCTCCGCCGGGGTGTCCTTCCGGCCGCCCCATTCTGTCCACGATCCGTCGTACACCGCAACTTTCTCCTGGCCGAGGAGGTGGAGGCCGAGCGCCAGCACCGACGCGGTGACGCCCGAGCCGCACGAGGTGACGACGGGCCGCGCGAGGTCGAGCCCCGCGGCCTCGAACAGGCGTGCGAGCGCCTCCGGGCCGAGCAGCGTGCCGTCGGACCGGTGGAGCCGCTCGTACGGGAGGTTCAGGCTCCCCGGGATGTGGCCGCCGCGGAGGCCCGCCCGCGGCTCGGGCTCGGTGCCCGCGAAGCGCCCCGCGGAGCGCGCGTCGAGCACCTGCTCGCGGCGCGACCGGAGGTTCGCGCGCATCTGGGCGAGGTCGCGCACGAGGCCCCGGCGCAGGCGCGCGGTGAAGCGCCGCGGCTTCGGGGCGGGGGCGCCCGACTCGACGGGGCCGCCCTCGGCCCGCCACTTCGGGAGGCCGCCGTCGAGGACGGCGACCCGGTCGTGGCCGAAGGCGCGGAAGGTCCACCAGACGCGCGCCGCGCTGACGACGCCGCGCGTGTCGTAGGCGACGACGAGGTCGCGCGCGCCGATCCCGAGCGCGCCGACGCGCGCGGCGAACGTCCGGGCGGTCGGCAGCATGTGCGGGAGCGGCGACGACGTGTCGGCGATCGCGTCGATGTCGAAGAACACCGCGCCCGGAACGTGCGCCGCCTCGAACTCGGCGCGCGCGTCGCGCTTGAGGTGCGGCATGTGCCACGAGCCGTCCACCACGCGCACCGTGCGGCGGCCGAGGTTCGCCGCGAGCCAGTCGGTCGTGACCAGCGGGCGCACGCTCATAGGAGCCTGTGCGGGCTTCGCCCCTCCTGGTCGAGACCCTCCTCCCAGGTGAGATACCTGACCATCGCCTCGCGCCCGCGGTCGTACGCCTTCGGCACCACGTCGTCGGGCTCGTCGAGGAGCCGCGTGGCGCCGCGCTCGAGCGGGCGCCCGGCCTCCGCCCACGCGCGGGTGCCGCCCTCGAGGGCGCGCGCCGCGCCGTACCCGAGGCCGGCGAGCGTCGCCGCGGCGAAGGTCGAGGCGACGCCGTCGCTACATGTAATGACGATGGACTGTCGCGTGTCGGGCGCGACGCCGGCGATCAGCAGCTCGAGCCGGCTCCGGCAGAGCCACGCGGCACCCGGCACGTGGCCGCGCGCGTAGGCGTCGCTCTGGTCCACGTCGAGGACGCGCGCGCCGCCGAGATCGCCCGGCTTCACCCAGCCGACGCGCTCGCGGGCGCGGTCCCAGCCCGCGGGGGCGACGCTCGCGGGCCCGCGCTCGAGCGCGCCGCCAGCCTGCTCCCACGCTGGGACGCCGCCGGCGAGCGCCGCCACGCGCGGAAAGCCCATCCGCCGGAGCCACGCCGCCGTCATCACGGACCGGACGAACCCGTCGCACACGAGGACGATGGACGCGGCGCGCACGGCGACGTACTCGTCGGTCGCCTGGACCGCCTGGCCGCCGGGCGCCCAGACGGCGCCAGGCACGTGGCCGGCGGCGTACTCGTCCGCGGTCCGCACGTCGAAGAGATAGACGTTCTCGCTCTCGCGTCGCGCGAAGCGTGCCGCCAGCTCGTCGGACGAGACGAGGGGGACGCCGTCCTCCGCGGCGACGCGCTTGGCGACCGTGGCGGCCAGCGCGCGGCCCTTCGGCGAGACGGGCGGGGCCCAGCGCGCCGCGCCGCGCTCGAGCTCGAGGCCGGCCAGCGTCCAGCCCATCGTGCCGTTCTCGAGCGCGACGATCGGGTTCGGCAGCTTCATCCGGCGGAGCGACTCGGCGCCGATGTAGGAGCGAGTCCGGCCGCCGCAGTGGACGACGATCGTCGTGTCCGGCCGCGGGACCAGCTCGCCGATGCGCAGGACCAGCTCGCCGCCCGGCACGCTGACGGCGCCCGGGATGCAGCCGCGCGCGTATTCCTCGGGCGTGCGCGAGTCCACGATGACCAGGTCGTCGCCACGCTCGATGCGTCCCAGGAGCTCGCGGGGCGCGATCTCGGGCGTCTTCTGCTCGTGGCGCATCCGCTCCCCGAAGACCTTGCTCGGCACGTTGATGCCCTCGACCAGCGGCCGCCCCGCGGCGCGCCACGCGGCGAGCCCGCCCTCGAGCGCGTCGACCTGCGCGTAGCCGAGCTCGCGGAGGGTCGGTGTCGCGAGCGCGGCGAGGCGGCCGTCCTCGTCACAGAGGACGATCGGCGTCGCCGGCGCGGGCACGAGCCCCCGCAGGCGGAGCTCGAGGAGCCGCCGGGGCAGCGAGGTCGCGCGGAAGATGTGGCCGCGCTCGTAGGCGCCCTTCTCGCGGAGGTCGAGCACCGCGTGGGGGGCGTCTCCGGCCATGAGCGCGGCGAGCCGGGCGGGCGTGAGCATGCCGGGCGCCCATCTTGCCTTCGCGCCGGGGGCGACGCAAGCTGGAAACGCCATGACGCAGGACGAGGCGTTCGCCGCGCTCCGCGGTGACGACGCGCGGCTGGCGAGCCGTGCCGAGGCCGCGCTCTGGGAGCTGTGGCACCGCTCGGGCGACCCCGACGTGGACGCGCTCCTCGGCCGGGGGATCGCCGCGCTCGGGCAGGGCAACCTCGAGGACGCCGAGCGGCTCTTCGGCCTCGTCATCGGCCGTGCGGAGCACTTCGCCGAGGGCTGGAACAAGCGGGCGACCGTCCGCTACATCGCGAAGAACTACCGCGGCTCGATCGCCGACTGCCGGGAGACGCTCGCGAGGAACCCGCGCCACTTCGGCGCGCTCTCGGGCCAGGGCCTCTGCCACCTGGCGCTCGGCGAGCCCCACGAGGCGGCGGCGATGTTCCGGCGCGCGCTCGCCGTCCACAGGCACCTCGAGGGCGCGCGCCACAACCTGGCCGTGGCTCTCGGCGAGGCGGTGCGAGGCAACGGCCACTCGTGACCTTTCCGAGCGGGCTCCGCGCCCTCGACCACCGCGACTTCCGCCTCTTCTGGACGGGGCAGCTCGTCTCGCTGATCGGGACCTGGATGCAGTCGGTCGCCCAGTCGTGGCTCGTGCTCCAGCTCTCGGGCTCGCCGCTCAAGCTCGGGCTCATCGGCACCTTCCAGTTCGCCCCCGTCTTGCTGTTCTCGGTCGTCGCGGGCGCGCTCGTGGACCGGCTGCCCAAGCGCCGGCTGATCCTCGCGACCCAGACGCTCCTGGCCCTCCAGGCGTTCACGCTCACGGCCCTCGTGTGGACGGGGCACGTCAGGTACTGGCACGTCGCGGTGCTGGCACTCCTCCTCGGGTGCGCGAACGTCATCGACATGCCGACCCGCCAGGCGTTCATCGTCGAGATGGTCGGCCGGGGCGACCTCGTCAACGCGGTCGCCCTCAACTCGGCCGCCTTCAACGGGGCGCGCATCGTGGGCCCCGCGCTGGCGGGCCTCCTGATCGGGCGCTTCGGCCTGGCCCCGGCGTTTCTCCTGAACGGCCTCTCGTTCCTCGCCGTGCTCGGCGCGCTCTCGCTCGTCCGCGCGGAGGGCGCGCCGCGCCCGCGCGCCGCGACGACGATGGGCGAGGACGTGCTAGCGGGGCTGCGCTACGCGCTCAGCACGCCGCGCGTCGCGCTGATGCTGAGCCTCGTCCTGATCGTGAGCCTCTGCGTGATGAACTTCTCGGTGTTCGTGCCGCTGCTCGCGCGGAACGTGCTCCGCCTGGACGCCGCGGGGTTCGGCTTCCTGATGGCGGCGCTCGGGGTCGGCGCGGTGACGGGGGCGCTGTCGCTGGCGACCCTCGGCGGCCGCCAGACGCCGCTGCGCGCGATCCTCCTCGCGGGCGTCCTCGCCTGCCTGACGCTCCTCGGGCTCGCGGCGGCCCCCGAGTTCCACGCGGCCGTCGTGCTCCTCTTCCTCACCGGCTTCTTCTCGATCGTCTGCATCGCGAGCTGCAGCACGACGCTCCAGCTCGCCGCGCCCGACGAGCTGCGGGGCCGCGTGATGAGTCTCCACACGCTGATGTTCGGCGGCAGCTTTCCGCTGGGCGCGTTCATGACGGGCGCGATCGCCGAGGCCTTCGGCGTGGCGGCGGCCCTCGTCGCGGCCGCGGGCGCCGGGCTCGCGGGCCTGGCCGCGATCGCGCTCTGGTGGCGCTCGCAGCGCCTCTAGCGCGCGTCGGCCGCGCTCAGACGTACGCGGGGCCGTCGATGACCGGGTGCCCGGCGAGGAAGCCCTCGTCCACCTCGACGCCGATTCCCGGCTTCGGAAGCGGCGCGACGCGGCCCTCGCGGTCGAGCGCGTAGGGCGCGCTCGTGAGCTCGTCGCGGAAGAGGTTGCCCCGCGACACGTCCGCCTCGAAGTACCCCCCGTTCTCGATCGCCGCGAGGAAGTGGATGGATGCGGCCATGTTGAGGCCGGTCATGGACGTATGGGGATGGATCGGGAGCTTCCAGGCGCTCGCCATGGCGGCGATGCGCAGGCCCTCGGTGACGCCGCCGGTCTTCGAGAGGTCGGGCTGGAGGATCGTGATCACGCGGTCCTCGAGGACGCGCGTGAACTCGAAGCGCGTGTAGTGGTTCTCGCCTGCGGCCAGCGGCACCCGGCCGAAGGTCGCGGCGAGCGCGTAGCTCCGGTGGTCGTGGGCGGGGAACGGCTCCTCGAGCCAGCCGACGCCGTGCGCCTCGAGGCCGGGCATGGCCCGGCGCGCGTCCGCCACCGTGTAGCCCGTGTTCGCGTCGGTCAGGATCACGAGGCCGTCGCCGAAGGCCTTTCGCACGGCGGCGACGCGCTCGAGGTCGCGCTCCGGCGTGTCGCCGATCCTGAGCTTGAGCGCCCGGTACCCCTGGCCGACGAGGGCGCGGGCCTCGTCCACGAGCTTCGCCGGCTCCTGATAGCCCAGCGAGACGCCCCCCGCGTACGCCGGGATCGGCCGGGCGGTCCCGCCGAGGACCCGGTAGAGCGGCCACCCGACCGCCTTGCCGCGGATGTCCCAGAGCGCCATGTCGATCCCGCTGAGCCCGATCGCGGCGCCGGCGCCCATGCCGTGGCTCCCGAGCTGCATCTTGTAGACGCGCGCCCACACGCCGACGACGTCGGCCGCGTCGAGCCCGAGGACGAGCTGGCGCAGGGTGGTGTTGACCAGGTGGGCGACGCTTCCGGGCGCGCGGCCGTGATGCGCCTCGCCCCAGCCCACGAGGCCGTCGTCGGTCGTCACCTTGACGAGGACGGCGTCGCGCTTGACCGCGCGTCCGATGCCGAGCGTGACGCCGGCGCCCGGCGGGACCGGGAACGAGGTCGCGTAGGCCGTGACGTCCGCGATCTTCATTCCTCGCCGACCCTGACGAGGAGCTTGCCGAAGTTCCGGCCCCGGAGGAGGCCGATGAACGCGCGCGGTGCCTCCTCGAGGCCGACGACGACGTCCTCGCGGTAGCGGAGCTTCCCCTCGCGGTACCAGCCGCCCACGTCGCGCAGGAAGTCGCCGAGCCGGTCCATGTGGTCCGAGACGATGAAGCCCTTGATGAGCGCGCGGTTCACGAGGACCGGCACGAGGTTCGGTCCGGGCGGGAGCTCCGTGGCGTTGTACTGGGAGATGAGCCCGCAGAGCGGGACGCGCGCGTTCTGGTTGAGGAGCTTGAGGACGGCCGCGAGCACGTCGCCGCCGACGTTGTCGAAGTAGACGTCGATCCCGCCCGGGCACGCCTTCTGGAGCGCGGGCCCGAGCGGCTCGGCCTTGTAGTCCACGCACGCGTCGAAGCCCGCCTCCTTCACCACCCACGCGCACTTCTCGGGCGAGCCCGCGACCCCGACCGCGCGGCAGCCCGTGAGCCTGGCGAGCTGGCCGACGATCGAGCCGACCGCGCCCGAGGCCGCCGAGACGACCACTGTCTCGCCGGGCTTCGGCCGGCCGATGTCGAGGAGGCCGACGTACGCGGTCAGCCCCGGCATCCCGAGGACGCCGAGCGCCGTCGTGAGGGGCGCCGCCTTCGGGTCGAGTTTCCGGAGCCCCGCGCCGCTGCTCACCGCGTAGGCTTGCCAGCCGTTGAACCCGAGCACGAACCCGCCCTTCGGGAACGCCGGGTTCCTGGACTCGATTACCTCACTGACGGTGCCGCCGATCATCACGCTGCCGAGGGCGGGGTTCATGCCCCCCGTGTACGAGCGCCCCTCGTTCATGCGGCCGCGCATGTAGGGGTCGAGCGAGAGGTAGATCGTCCGGCAGAGGATCTCGCCCTCCCCCGGGACGGGCAGGGGCGACTCGACGAGGTCGAAGTCCGAGACCGTGGGCTCGCCCTTCGGGCGGCTCCGGAGAAGGACCTGGCGGTTCAATAAGTTTTGCATGGGGGCAAGGCTACACTAGACTCAGGGGAGATGGCGATGCGTGCTCTCGCCAAGGAATGGTGACGGATTTCATCCCGGACACCCCGTCCGTTGCCCGCCCGTACTGTCCTGGTTGTGAGCCCGAAGCAGACCCGAGTTCAGAGATCCTCGACGTGCGCTGGTGCGAATCCCACTCGCCGATGCGCGACGGTCTCGACGACGCCGTGGTGAGCGCCGCGGCCTACCTGTCGGGAAGCGCGGAGGCGGGGGGCGACGACAACCGACGCTGGTGCGAGGTTCTCCACCGGCGCCGCTGAGGCCGCCGGTGCACGGCTCCGGGCTACTCCAGGTCGCGTAGCGAGCGGACGATCCGATGCGGCCGCACGGGGCTGCCCGCCGGCAGTCCGCGTCCCGCGCGGTCCACCCAGACGCCTTTGAGTCCGAGGGACTGGGGAGCCTCCACGTCGAACTCGAGGTGATCGCCGACCATCCACGCGTCCTCGGGCGCCGCGCCGAGCTGCGCCAGCGCGTGGCGGTAGACGAGCGCGTCGGGCTTGCCGGCGCCGAACTCGCCCTCGATCACGATCGCGCCGAAGAAGGGCGCCAGGCCGTAGCGCTCGATCTTGTCCCGCTGCATCGCGGCGTCGCCGTTGGTCACGAGGCCCAGGGGGACGCTGCGGCGCCGAAAGCGCTCGAGGCTCTCGAGCGCGTCGGGGAACAGGCGCATCGCGGCCCGGCGGCGGGCGGCGAAGTCGCGGGCGATCGCCGGCGCCAGGCCGTCGGCCTCCAGCTGAAGGCGTGCGAGGGCGAACTCCACGATGTGCTGCCACGCGCCCAGCATGTCCACACGCTCGCGCCGGTGGCGCGCGGGGTCGTCCCAGAACCAGCGGCGAGCTTCAGCGACCGCTTCCACCAGCTTCGCGGCATCGGCCCCGGCGGGCGCGTGCGCGCGCACCGCCTCCTGCCAGTGGGCGTCCACGCCCTCCGAGTAGTCGAGCAGCGTGTCGTCGAGGTCGAAGAGGAGCGCTTTCACGCGTCTATTGTAGCGGGGTCCGCGAGGCCGGTGGCACTCGGGACGTGCCCTGAGCAAGGAGCGTGGCGGCTCCGTTCCGCATGCGCTATCCGGTCATCGGCCTCCGCGAGTCCGGTGGCACTCCGGACGTGCCCTGAGCGAGGAGCGTGGCGGCTCCGTTCCGCATGGCGCTATCCGGTCATCGGATCCGCGAGGCCGGTGGCACTCCGGACGTGGGCGCGAGCTCGACGACGAGGCCGTCGCCCCAGCCGTACTTAGCCTCGGAGCGCTCCCGCGCGGCGCGGGCGAGCTCAGGCTCGCGCCGGGCGTCCACCAGGCGCGCCCGCGCGCTGGAGCGCCTGCGGCCAACGCGCACGCTCACGCTCGGATCCGCCAGGAGGTTCCGGACCCAGTGCGCCCGCCGGCCGTGCTCGGCGATCACGTAGTGGCGGCCGTCGAGCCGGGTGAACCAGATCTCGATCTCGCGCGGGCGTCCGGTCCGCCGGCCGGTCGTCGTGAGGTAGAGGTACGCGGGCTCCCGAGACCTGGGCCGCTTCACTCACGCGGTGTCGCCGGCGATGACGCCGAGGGCGACCTCGACCGCTCGCAGCATGAGCGCCCCGTCCATGCTCGGCTGCTCCTGGCCCGAGGCGGCGACCATCGAGGGCAGGAGCGGGAAATGGATGAAGCCGACCCTCGGCGCGCGGGCCCTGCGGCTCACCGCGTGGAGCGTGCCGTAGAGGGTCTGGTTGCAGAGGTACGTGCCCGCCGTGTTCGACAGGTACGCCGGGATGCCGTCCGCGGTGAGCGCGGCGAGGATCGTCTGGAGCGCGAGCGTCGCGAAGTACGCGGCGGGCCCGCCGGGCACGCACGGCTCGCCCTGGGCCCGGTATCCCGCGTTGTCGGGCTCCGCGTAGTCCATCACGTTCGCGGCGACGCGCTCGAGCGCGACGCGCGCCCGCCCGGCCGCGAGCCCCAGGTGCAGGACGGCGACCGGCTCGGCCTCGTCGAGGAGCGCCAGGACGCGGGGACCGGCCTCGGCGTGGTGGACCGGCAGGACGGCGCTCCGCACCTGCGCGGCGCCGAACCGCCGCCCGTCCACCGCCTTCGCGAGGCCCTCCGTCGGGTTCACGGTGAAGCCCGCGAACGGCTCGAACCCCGTCACGAGGATGACCGGCGTCTCGGCCACGGCTCCCTCCCGCGTGTCATTGTACTCATCCCCGCTGGACCAGCGGCCGGAGCCTCGGCAAGGCTGCGGCGACGCCCAGCGCGATCCCGGTCAGCAGGAGCCACGGCGGCGTGTACGACCCGGTGGCCTCGAGCGTTCCGCCGAAGAGCGGAGGACCGATCAGGGTCCCGGTCCACGCGAACGCCGTCGCGACGCCGGTGAGGAGCCCCGCGTAGCGCGGCCCGCCGATCTCCGCGATGAGGGCGAAGTAGAGGCCGACCCACCCGAACGCTCCGGCGCCGGCCACGAAGGCGACGGCGACGGCGATGGACGCCGGGAGCGCCGCGCCGAGGGCGAAGAGCGCGTACGCGGCGGCGCCGATGAGGGCGCTGGCGATGATCCCGGGCCTCCGCCGGCCGCCGAAGGAGCGGTCGCTGAGCACGCCCCAGGCGAGCCGGCTCGCCGTGCCGCCCGCCTGGGCGAGAGCCAGGACCTGTCCCGCGACGACCGCCGAGAAGGCGAACGTCTCCTTGACGAAGAGCGCCAGGTAGGCGAGGACGGACGACTGCGCGATGGAGAGGAGGAGCCCGCAGGCGAAGACGACGAGCACGGCGCGCCGCTGGAAGAAGAGCGACAGCTCCGCGAGCCGCGGCCGCTCCGCGGGACCGACCGCGGCGTGCTGTCGCGGCGAGCGGTAGGCGAGCAGGACGAGCGCGCCGGAGCCGATCGAGGCCGCACCCGCGGCCGCGAGGGCGTGCCGCCAGCTCGTCGCGGCCGCGAGCGGGGGGAGCGTCAGCGCGGCCGTCAGGATGCCGAGCGTGAGCCCTGTCTGCTTGATGCCCATGGCCATGCCGCGCCGGCGCGGCGGGAACCATTCGACGATCGCCTTGCCCGTCCCCGGGTTCAGCACGCTGAAGCCGAAGCCGGCGGCGACGAGGCACGCGAGCATCGCCCCGAAACCGGAGCTCAGCGCGGCGAGGATGACCATCGCGCCCGTGAGCACCTGACCGAGCCCGAGGTTCCCGCGCACGCCGAAGCGGTCGGTAAGCCAGCCCGCCGGCAGCGACATGAGGACGCCGCCGAGGTAGACCGCGGGCAGGAGGAGCCCCACCTGGAGCCGCGAGAGGCCGAACGCGTCGAGGAGGAGCGGCGAGAGCGGCGCGACGGCGAGCGCGGCGAGCGCGCCGAGCGCGTGGGCGAGCGTCGCCAGCGTGAGGACCGCGCCGAGCGGCATCAGCGCTGGCGCAGGAGCGCCTCGGCCGCCTCCATGAGCGTCTCGGACAGGGTGGGATGGGCGTGGATCGTGCCCGCGAGGTCCTCGACCGTCAGCGCGGTCTCGACGGCGAGCGCGCCTTCGGCGATCAGCTCGCCCGCGCCGGGGCCGACGATGCCGACGCCGAGCACGCGCCCGGCGTCGGGGTCGGCCACGAGCTTCGTGAGCCCGTCCGAGCGGCCGAGGGTCGCCGCGCGCCCCGACGCGGCCCACTGGAACTTCGTGACCTTCACGGCGCGCCCCTCCCGCTGCGCCTGCGCCTCGGTGAGGCCGCACCACGCGACTTCCGGGTCGGTGAAGACGACCGCCGGGACGGCGACGTTGTCGAACGCCGCGGGCCGGCCGGCGATCGCCTCGGCCGCGACGACGCCCTGGCGCATCGCCTTGTGGGCGAGCATCGGCTCACCCGTGACGTCGCCGACGGCCAGGATGTGCGGCTCGGCCGTGCGGCACTGCGCGTCCACGGCGAGGAAGCCGCGGTCGTCGGGACGCGCGCGCGTCGTCTCGAGGCCGAGCCCGGCGCTCGCGGGCCGCCGCCCGACGGCGACGAGCACGCGATCGAAGCCCGCGGCCACCTCGGGCGTCGCCTTCGTGCCGAGGCGGATCTCGGCGAAGAGCTTCTCGCAGCGGCGGGCGACCGGCTGGACGAGGTCGCGGTCCACGCCGGGCAGGAGCCCGTCCGTCATCTCCACGAGCGTCACCTTGCTCCCGAGCGCCGCATAGACCTGCCCGAGCTCGAGGCCGATGTAGCCCCCGCCGACCACCAGCAGCCGGTCGGGCACCTCCGCGAGCTCGAGCGCCGCGGTCGAGTCCATGAGCCGCGGGCCCGTGAGGCCCGGCAGCGTCGCCGGCCGCGAGCCGGTTGCGACGACCGCGTGCTTGAAGCGCACCTTCTGGGGCGCCTCGCCCTCCACGCGGAGCGTGCGCGAGTCCTCGAAGACCGCGCGGCCGCCGATCACCTCGACGCCCTTGGACTTCGCGACCGAGGCGAGTCCGCGCGCGAGCTTGGCGACGACGCGCTCGCTCTTCCACTTCCGCAGCGGGTCGAGCGAGACGCGCGGCTCGCCGAAGTCCACGCCGAACTCGCGCGCGCGCTCGGCCTCGGCGAGGACCGCGGCGACGTGGAGCAGCGCCTTCGACGGGATGCAGCCCTCGAAGAGGCAGGCGCCGCCCAGGCGCCTGCCCTCGTCCACCACGACCGTCTCGAGGCCGAGCTCGGCGCAGCGGAACGCCGCCGTGTAGCCGCCGGGCCCGCCGCCGACCACGGCGACGTCGACTTCGGTCACGAGGTCACCCATCACCATTACTGGATCACCCGTCCGCGCCGCCTACCACTCGAGCAGGAGCTGCTCGGGCCGCTCGAGCCGCCGCACGATGTCGGCGGCGAAGCGCGCGCCGTCGGCGCCGTCGGCCACGCGGTGGTCGAAGGTGAGCGTGAGCGGGAGCAGCACGCGCGGCACGATCCGGCCCTCGCGCACGGCCGGCTCCTCCCGCGCGCGCGCGGCGCCGAGGATCGCGACCTCGGGGTAGTTGATGATCGGGATCGCGCCGGTGCCGCCGAGCGCGCCGATGTTGGTGACCGTGAACGTCCCGCCGCGCAGGTCGTCGAGCGTGGCCTTGCCGTCGCGGACGCGCTGGGCGAGGGCCGCGAGCTCGCGCTGGAGCTCGGGCAAGGGCTTCGTGTCCACGTCGCGGATCACGGGGACGATCAGGCCGCGCTCGGTGGCCACGGCGATGCCGAGGTGGCGGTAGCGCTTCACGATCAGCTCGCCCGCCGCCGGGTCGAGGCTCGCGTTGAACTGCGGGTGGTCCCGGAGCGCCAGGGCCGCGGCCTTCAGGAGGAAGCTCGTCAGCGTGAGCGTGAGGCCGCGCTGCCGCGCCGGCTCGACGTTGCGCTTGATGATCGCGTCGAGGTCGGTGATGTCGGCGCGGTCGAAGTGCGTGACGTGGGGGATCAGCGTCGCGGAGAGCGCCATGCGCTCGGCGATCGTGCGGCGCAGGTGCGAGAGCGGCTGGCGCTCGACCGGCCCCCACTGCTCGAAGTTCGGCAGCGCGGGCGGCTCCACGCCGACGGGCGCCAGCGGTTTGGCGACGGCCGGACGCTGTGGCGCTGTGCGCCGCGCGCCGGCGGGGGCCGGTGCGGCGGGCGTTGGGCCGGCGGCGGCGCGGACGTCGTCGTCGGTCACTCGGCCGCCGCGCCCGGAGGCGCGCACGGCCCGCAAGTCGACGCCGAGCTCGCGGGCGAGCCGCCGCGTCGCCGGCGTCGCCGCCACCGGCCCCGAGGCTCGCGCGGGCGCCGTCGCGCCGGCGACGGACGCGGACGAGGGTGCGGAGGGGGCGGGGAGGGGGCTCCGAGCGAGTGTCGTTCCGAGACGAGGAGCCCTCTCCCCGCCCCCTGCGCCCTTCGCCGCGTCCTCGTCGAACGTGACGAGGACGTCGCCGACTTTGACCGTCTGCCCCGCCTGCACGTGAACCTTGGTCACGCGGCCGCCGACGGGCGACGGGATCTCGACCGTGGCCTTGTCGGTCTCGACCTCGAGGAGCGGCGCGTCCTCGGCGACGACGTCGCCCTCGCTCACGAGGACCTTGACGATCTCGGCCTCGGTCAGCCCTTCCCCCAGGTCGGGCAGCGCGAACGCGCGCGCCGGCATCAGAACGCGAGCGTCTCGCGCGCGGCGGCGACGACGCGCGCGACGTCGGGCACGTGGGCCTTCTCGCGCGCGAAGCCGACGAACGCGACGTCGTGCGCCGTCACGCGGCGCACCGGCGCCTCGAGGCGGAGGAACGCGCCCTCCATGATGGACGCGGCGATCTCGGCGCCCGGGCCGAAGCTCCGCGGCGCCTCGTGGACGACCACCGCGCGCCCGGTCTTCGCGACCGAGGCGACGAGCGTCTCGCGGTCGAGGGGGGAGATGGTCAGGAGATCGATCACCTCGGCGGCGACGCCGTCCTCGGCCTGGAGCACGTCGGCGGCCTCGCGCGCGACGCGCAGCATGGCGCCGTAGGCGATCAGCGTGAGATCGCCGCCCTCGCGGACGACCTGCGCCCGGCCGATCGGGAGGGTCTCACTCTCCTCGGGAACCTCCTCCTTCGCCGCGTGATAGAGCGCCTTCGCCTCGAAGAAGACGACCGGGTCGGGGTCGCGGATCGCGGCGGCCAGGAGCGCGCGCGCGTTGCGCGGGCCCGAGGGGATCACCATCTTGAGGCCCGGCACGTGGGCGTAGAACTGCTCCTCCGATTCCGTGTGGTGCTCGAGGGCACGGACGCCGCCGCCGTAGGGCATCCGGATCACCATCGCGCAGCCGAAGCGGCCCTGCGAGCGCAGGCGGTAGCGCGCGGCGTGGTTCTCGATCTGGTGGAAGCACTGGAACGCGAAGCCCGAGAACTGGATCTCGCAGACGGGCCGGAGGCCGTAGAGCGCCATGCCGACGCCGGTGCCGATGATGGCGGCCTCGGCGAGCGGGCTGTCGATCACCCGCTGCGAGCCGAACTTGCGCTGGAGGTCGTCGGTGACGCGGAAGACGCCGCCGTCCACGCCGACGTCCTCGCCGAGGATCACGACGTCCGGGTCGCGCTCCATCTCCTGGAAGAGCGCCAGGTTGAGCGCCTTGACCATGTTGAGCTTCGTCATTTATCGGGCGCCCCAGCCCGGCGCCAACCGAGGGTGGCCTGCCGCAGGTGCGGGTTCATCGTCGCGTCAGCCGCTGGCCGCGCATCGGCGTCGCGCGCGGCTCGGGCGCCGGCGCCTCGGGCGCCGCCGCGCCGGCCTCGCGGAGCCGGGCCGCCATCTCGTCGCGCTGGGCCCGGAGGTGCGCCGGCATCTCGGCGTACACGTGGTCGAACACCGTCAGCGGGTCGGGCGGCGGCATCGCCTCGAAGCGGCGCACGGCCTCGGCAATCTCCGCGTCGACGCGCGCCTCGAGGCCGTCCTCGAGGAGGTTCCGTTCCCGCAGGTAGGCGGTGAAGCGCGTGAGCGGGTCCTTCTGCTCCCACATCTTCACCTCTTCGTCGGCGCGGTACTTGGTCGGGTCGTCGGCCGTCGTGTGGACGCCGAGGCGGTACGTGACGCACTCGATCAGCGTTGGCCCCTCGCCCGCGCGCGCGCGGTCCACCGCCTCGCGGGCGGCCGCGTAGACGGCGAGCACGTCGTTTCCGTCCACCTGGATCCCCGGCAGGCCGTAGGCGAGCGCCTTCTGGGCGATCGTCTTCGAGTGCGTCTGCTTCTTCAGCGGCACCGAGATCGCCCACTGGTTGTTCTGGCAGACGAACACGACGGGCAC
>DATFVL010000142.1 GCA_035260325.1 Candidatus Methylomirabilota bacterium
GGTGGTCTCAGATCAAGCGCAAAAAGGGCAAGGCCGACGTGCAGCGCGGGAAGCTGTTCTCGAAGATCCTGCGCGAAATCACGGTTGCCGCCAGGAATGGCGGCGGCGATCCCAAGGCCAACATGCGCCTCAAGGCCGCCATCGAGTCGGCCAAAGAAGCGAACATGCCCCAGGACAACATCAAGCGGGCGATCCAGAAGGGCACCGGCGAGCTCCCGGGCGAGTCCTACGAGGAGATCACCTACGAGGGCTACGCGCCCGGCGGTGTCGCCGTCCTGATGCAGGTCGTGACGGACAACCGCAACCGGACCGGTCCCGAGATCCGGCACGTCTTCGAGAAGCACGGCGGCAACCTGGGCTCGGCCGGCGCCGTCGCGTGGATGTTCGAGCGCACGGGGCTCATCCAGGTCGACGCCGAGAAGATCGCCGAGGACGACCTCCTCGCCCGCGCCCTCGAGGCCGGCGCCACGGACATGCGCCGCGCGGAAAAAGCTTTCGAGATCACCACCACCCCTGCTGAAATGGACGCGGTGCGGGAGGCGCTCACCAAGGCGGGCGTGCCCGTGCTCGAGGCCCAGGTGACCTTCGTACCGAAGTCCACGGTACGGGTCGAGAGCAAGGACGCGGCCAGCGTGCTGCGCCTGATCGAGGCGCTGGAGGAGCTGGACGACGTTCAGTCCGTGTACGCGAACTACGACATCCCCGACGAGGTCCTCGAGGCCATCGCGGCTGCCTAGCTTCAGGATCCTCGGGGTCGATCCCGGCCTCGTCGCCACCGGGTACGGGCTCATCGAGCCCGGTCCAGGGGGCGTGCTGGTCCTCGCGAGCGGCGTCATCGCGACGGCCGCCGACCTCTCGCTCGAGGCCCGCGTCGAGCTCATCTACGACGGGGTGGACCGGCTCCTCGCCGAGCACGCGCCCGGCGCGCTGGTCCTGGAGGACCTCTACGCGGAGTACAAGTTCCCGCGCACCGCACTCCTCATGGCCCACGCCCGCGGCGTGATCTGCCTGGCCGCGCGCCAGCGCGACGTGGCCCTGCTGGCGCTCGCGCCCGCGGAGGTGAAGCGCGCGGTGGTCGCGAACGGCGCCGCGTCCAAGGGGCAGATCCAGCGCGGCGTCCAGCGGCTCCTCCGGCTCCGGGACCTCCCCGCGCCCTCGCACGTGGCCGACGCGCTCGCCCTCGCGCTCACGGGCTTCTCCCGTCTCGGGGGGCGGATCGCGTGATCGCGACGCTGGCCGGCCGCGTCAGAAAGAAGCTCGACGACCGGATCGTCCTCGAGTGCGGCGGCGTCGGCTACGACGTGTTCCTGCCGCCGATCGCGATCCGCCAGCTCGAGGGCGTCACGGCTGCCGCCGACGAGAAGGCGAGCGAGCTCGAGCTCGTGATCTACTACCACGCGACGCGCGACCAGCCGCGCCCGGTGCTGATCGGCTTCACGTCCGACCTCGACAAGGAGTTCTTCGAGAAGCTCGTCACCGTGAAGGACATCGGCCCGATGGTCGCCGCGCGGGCGCTCGCCGCGCCCGTGGGCGAGCTCGCCGCGGCGATCGCCCGCCAGGACGAGAAGTATCTGCGCTCGCTGCCGGGCATCGGGCCGCAGAAGGCGAAGAACATCGTGGCGCAGCTCCAGAGCAAGGTGGCGAAGTTCGCGCTCGCCCGCGAGGGCGCCGCGCCCGCGCCGGTCGAGGCCCAGGCCCCGCCGGCCGACGCCGACGGGCTGCGCGAACTGGTCTGGGAGGTGCTCGTGAGGCAGCTCGGGCACCGGCCCTCGGAGGCGTCGCAGCTCATCACCGACGCGCTCCGCCGCCGCCCGTCCATCGACACGGCCGAGGAGCTCTTCGACGAGATCTACCGCGGGGAGAAGAAGGCGTGAGCGCCGCGGCCGCGGCCGACGAGGGCCGGATCCTCTCGCGGGTCGCGGCGCCCGACGAGGCGCTGTTCGAGCGCCAGCTCCGCCCGCGCTCGTTCGAGGAGTACGTGGGCCAGGAGCAGGCGGTCGCGAGCCTGCGCGTCTCCGTCGAGGCGGCGCAGCTCCGCCACGAGTGCGTGGACCACGTCCTTCTCTACGGCCCGCCCGGGCTCGGCAAGACGACGCTCGCCGGCATTCTCGCGAACGCGATGGGCACGACCCTCGTCACGACGTCGGGCCCGGCGATCGAGCGCGGCGGCGACCTCATCGGCATTCTGAGCAACCTGGTCGAGAAGGACGTCTTCTTCATCGACGAGATCCACCGTCTCCCGCGGGTCGTGGAAGAGCTCCTCTATCCGGCGATGGAGGACTTCGCCGTCAACTTCGTGATGGAGAAGGGCCTCCACGCCCGCTCGATCAAGCACCGGCTCGCGCCGTTCACGCTGGTGGGCGCGACGACCCGTCCCGGCATGCTCTCGGCGCCGTTGCGCGAGCGGTTCGGGATCTTCCACCACCTGGACTTCTACTCCGAGGAGGAGCTCGCCCGGATCGTGACGCGCTCGGCCGCCATCCTCGACACGAAGATCGAGCCCGGCGGCGCGCGCGAGATCGCGCGGCGCGCCCGCGGGACCCCACGGATCGTCAATCGGCTGCTCCGGCGCGTCCGGGACCACGCCCAGGTCAAGGCCGGTGGAAGCGTCATCGGCGAGAGAATCGCGCGCGACGCGCTCGACCGGGAAGGCGTGGACTCGCGCGGGCTCGACCAGCTGGACCGCCGGTTCCTGCTGGCGATCATCGACAACTATGGCGGCGGGCCGGCGGGCATCGAGGCGATCGCGGCGACGATCAACGACGAGGCGGAGACGCTCGCGGAGATGGTCGAGCCGTACCTCCTCAAGATCGGGTTCGTCACGCGGGCCGGCACGCGCGGCCGGCGCGCGACCCGCGAGGCGTACCAGCACCTGGGCAAGCAGCCGCCCACAGCGCCCGGGCAGCCGGGGCTCTTCCCGTGAACCCCGTGCACGACGTCGGCAAGCTCCTCGTCGTGTTCGGCGTGCTGATCGCGCTCGCGGGCGTGGCGCTGATGCTCGCGGGCCGCGTCCCCTGGCTCGGCCGGCTGCCGGGCGACATCCACGTCCAGCGCGGCGCCTGGACCTTCTACTTCCCGCTCGCCACCTCGCTCCTGCTCAGCCTGGTGCTCACCCTGGTGCTGTGGATCTTCGGCCGGCGATGACGCGCGCGCTCGCGGCGCTGGCCGGCGTCCTGCTCGCCGCGACGACGGCGGCAGCAGCGGAGACGATCCGGGTTGCGCTGGCGGAGAGCGCGCGCGCCGTCGAGATCCGGGGGACGGCGATCGAGGTGACCGAGCTTGGCGGCTGCGCCGGCTGCGAGGCGCCCACCGCCTGGCGCACGGACGTCGTGCGCGCCGCCGCGAACGTGCAGGGCGTCGAGATCGACGGCCGGCGCGCCCCCGGCTTCCGGCTCACGAGCGAGCAGCCGATCCGCGTGAACGGCCGCGAGTACCCCGCGGCGCTCGAGCTCGTGAAGAACGGCGACGGCATGGCGATCGTCAACGAGCTGCCGCTCGAGGAGTACGTGGTCGGCGTGCTGCGCGCCGAGACGAGCGAGCGCTGGCCCCTGGAGACGCTCCGCGCCCAGGCCATCGTCGCGCGCACGTACGCCGCGTACTACCGCACGCTGAACGCCGGCAAGCCGTACCACATCGTCGCCTCGACGGCCAACCAGATGTACGCCGGGCGCGTGGCCGCGGCCTCGCCGATCTGGGAGGCGGTGCGGGACACCGCGGGGCGGGTGCTCTTCTGGGAGGGCGATCTCTTCCCGGCCTTCTATCATTCGGCGAGCGGCGGCTACACCGAGGACCCGCGGACGGTCTTCGCCGCGCGCAACATGCCCCCGCTCAAGGCGATCCGCGACGAGTTCTCGTCGTCGGCGCCGAACTTCTACTGGAGCCTCGATCTGCGCCTCGGTGAGCTCGCCGAGATCCTGCGCCGGAACGGCGTGGACGTGGGCGCGATCACCGCGATCGAGGTCACCGAGCGCACGCCCTCGCTGCGGGCGTCGATCGTCACGGTCCGAGGCGCGCGGGGCGGCGCGCGGCTCCGGGGCAACGACCTGCGGCGCATGGTGGGCTACGAGACGATCCGGTCCACGCTCTTCGCGGTCGCCGTGGACGGGGCGGTCGCGCACTTCGCCGGCCGCGGCTACGGCCACGGCGTCGGCATGTCGCAGTGGGGCGCGAAGGGCATGGCGGAGCAGGGGCACCGCGCCGAGAAGATCCTCGAGTACTACTACCCCGGGACTGTTCTGGGCGCGTTGAACGGGCGGTGACGGAGCCAGACCCGTCTCACTCGGGCCGGCCGCGGTCCGAGCCGGGCTCGCGGACCCCGCTACAATGGTCCGACTTCGAGAAGGTGGACATCCGCGTCGGCGTCGTCACCGACGCGCAGGAGTTTCCCGAGGCGCGCCGTCCCGCGTACCGCCTCTGGATCGACTTCGGCCCGCTCGGTGTCAAGCGCGCGAGCGCCCAGATCACGCGCCACTACGGCGCGGGGGAGCTCGTGGGCCGCCGCGTCGTCGCCGTCGTCAACTTCCCGCCGAAGCGGATCGGGCCGTTCGTCTCCGAGGTGCTCGTGCTCGGCGCCTACGACGAGGCCGGCGAGGTGATCCTGCTCCGGCCCGACACGGCGGTCTCGCCCGGCGCGAAGATCGGCTGAGCGCCGGCGTCAGAACTCCCAGACGAAGCCGCCGTGGATGGTGTAGTCGGCCGTCCGCGCGTCGGTGACGGGGAGCTGGATGCCGAAGCGCGCGGTGGTCCGGGGGAACGGCCGAACGTTGAACCCCGGGACGAAGTAGACCTGGGTCCTGCCGCGGAGCGGGTTGGCCGCGTCGTCGTCCCCGCGCACCTGTGTGACGGTGACGAGCTCGACGAGCGGCGTAAAGCGGCGGAGCAGGCGGTAGCCGACCGCCACGCCGGCCGTGAGCGCCTGCTCGCGTTCGCCCTTCACGTGCGCATTGATGTTCCACTCGTACGCGGCCTGGCCGATCAGGTCGAAGTCGCCGAGGGCGGTGCCCGCGACGAGGAACGGCTCGACGGCGGCCGCGCCGCCGAGCCCGCGGCGCTCGGAGCCCGACGGCAGCCGCAGCTCGAAGCCCGCCGCGACGAGCGCGGGGACGTCCACGGCCTTCAGGAGGAGGAATTTGTTCTGGATCTCGATATCGCCCGGGCCCGCGGCGCCCTTGCCCTCTCGCGGGTCGTCGACGACGGCGGGAACCTCGAGCTCGATCTGCCAGCGCGGGAGCAGCGGGAACTCGAGCGCGGCCGCGAGCCTGGTCCCGCGTCCCTCGCGCCCCTTGTCGTGCGTGAGCTTGAATTCCAGCTCGCGCTCGATGACGGGCCGACGCGTGACGAGCGGATAGAAGAACTCGATCTGCGGCTCGTCGTCATCGCCGAGAGCGGCGGGTGGGCACAGGGCCAGCAGGAGGACGGCGCCGGCCGCGGTAGCGAACGCCGCTCCGACTCGTGATTTCATCCGCATGACCAGTCATCCCTTCTGATCCGCGACGCGGATCCAGTCGATGGCTGGCTGCCGCGGCGGCCGCGGCGTGGCTGGCTAGCGTGACGCGGGCACCCGGCCCGCGGATTACTTCGTCAGGATCAGCTTGTCCGCCTTCGTGATGCGAAGCCGGTACTCCTGGCCGCGATGGAGGATCACGACTTCGCGGCGCCCGCGGAAGAGGCTCGCGCTCGACACCGGGGGCGACGCCGCCCTCGGGAGCCCGCCGTCGCGGTCGTTCGCCTGCGCGCCGCCCGGGTCCGTGGCGCTCATGCGGTCAGACCTCGATATGCGCGGGCGATCATCGGCGCGTCAGGCTGCGCTCGGTGCGGGCTTCGCGCGGGTCTCCCACGAGCGCAGGGTCGTCCGTTCCACGGCGCCCGAAGAAGAGGAAGGCC
>DATFVL010000143.1 GCA_035260325.1 Candidatus Methylomirabilota bacterium
CCCTTCTCGAAGCACTCCATCGCCCACGCGAGCGTGGCGCCGAGCGAGACCGTGTCCATCCCGAGGTAGTTGCACATCTCGTTCGACTTGCAGATGGCGATCAGGTCGTCGAGCCCGAGGTTCACGCCGAGGGAGGCGAGCGACTCGTACTCGGGTCCGCCGTAGCGCGGGTCCACGCGGTAGCGGCCGAGCGGATCGACGCCGACCTTCGCGCGGCCTTTGTAGATGGTCTCCGCCGCCTCGCGGGCGGTCTCCTCTCGCTGCTCGATGTGGACGACCTTCTTGCAGCGGACGGAGCACGCGTAGCAGGCGCCCATCCGGACGCGCACCTGATCGCGCACCGCGATCGCGTCCACCTTGGCGACGGTGTCCGAGGCGCCCAGGCGGTAGTTGAGGACGGGCATCCCGCCCTCGAGGCTCTTGCCCTGCATGGCGGCGCCCGTGCCGAACTCGTGGAAGGCGCGGTGCTTCTCGTCCATCGTCCCCGACACCCACTTGGCGATGGCGAGGAGCCCGGGCTGGTCGGCGATCTTCACCGGGATCTTGCCGCGCACGGCGATCGCCTTGAGGCGCTTCGATCCCATCACCGCGCCCATGCCCGTGCGGCCGGCCACCTCGTTCAGGTCGTTGGCGATGCACGCGAACCGCACGAGGTTCTCGCCCGCGGGACCGATCGTGGCGACGCGGATGCGCGGGTCGCCGAGCTCGGCGAGGATCGCGTCCTCCACCTCGCCGGTGATCTTGCCCCAGAGGCGCCCCGCATCCCGGATCTCGACGGCCGCGTCGGCGATCCAGAGGTAGACGGGCGCCGGCGAGACGCCGTGGACGACGATCCCGTCCCAGCCCGCGCGCTTGAGCTCCGCGCCCCAGTACCCCCCGGACTCCGACTCGCCGAAGCCGCCGGTGAGCGGCGACTTCGCGCCCACGCTGTGACGCCCGGCGCCGGGCACGGGGGCGCCGGTGATGACGCCGGGGGCGATGACGAGGATGTTGTCGGGGCCGAGCGGGTCGGCGCCCTTCGGCACGTGCTTCAATAGATAGTGGGCGATCAGGCCCCGGCCGCCCGCGTAGCGGCGGAAGAAGGCGTCGCCGGGCTCCTCGATCCAGGTCCGCCGGTCGGAGAGACTCACGTGCAGGATCTTGTTCCAGTAGCCGTAGCGGTCCATGCGATCTCCTGTCGAGCCGCCTTCCATCGGTGAGAGCAGCATGACGTCGGCGCCGTCGCGCAGCGGCGTGTCCCGCGCCGCCAGCTCGCCGTCCACCGCCGCTGTCACCTCGGCGTCGGGCGCGACGCCGATCGTGGCGAGCAGGTCGGCCAGCGTGGCGCCGTCGCGGACCGTGAAGCGCTGGGGCCCCTCGGCCCCGCGCGGCAGGAAGCGCCTGAGGTCGGCGAAGAGCGTGACGGTCACGGTCATGGTCCCGCCAGGAGTATACCCATCTTGCGCGGCCGGGCGGGGTGCGTTACGTTCGAGGCCCATTCCGTCCCAAAGGAGGCCGACAGTGATCTACGAGATTCGGACCTACCGCATCGCTCCGGGCAGCCTGGCCGAGGTCGAGAAGCGCTTCGGCGAGGCCTACCAGTACCGGAAGAAGTATTCCGAGCTGACGGCCTTCCTGCACACGGAGATCGGGCCGCTCAACGAGATCGTTCACATCTGGCCCTACCGGGATCTCGCCGACCGGGACCGCATCCGGGCCGAGGCGGCGAAGGACGCGAACTGGAACCCGGGCATCCAGGAGTTCATCCGCGAGATGCGCTCGGAGATCATCGTGCCGTTCGGCTTCGTCCCCGAGCCCCGTCCGGGCAAGGTGGGACCGATCTTCGAGCTTCGCTACTACACGCTGAAGCCCCGCACGCTCCCCGACGTGGCGAAGGGCTGGGAGGCGAAGCTCCCCGAGCGCATGAAGCTCTCGCCCGTGGTGCTCGCCGGAGGCGTCGAGTTCGGCCGGGCCAACGGCTTCGTCCACATCTGGGCCTACGGCAGCCTCGACCAGCGCGCCAAGGTGCGCGACGAGGCGAGGCAGAAGGGCGTGTGGCCGCCGCCGGGCGGCGCCGACCGGCTCCTGACGCAGGAGAACAAGGTCCTCCTGCCCGCCGCCTTTTCGCCGCTCCAGTAGCCTTCGCGGTCGTCGCGGGGCGCCGGAGTCCGCCGGCGCCCCGCACCTCAGAGCCTCGAAAAGGAGACGACGATGGGGCAGGGCTTCGCGTTGTTCGCCGGCACGACGCCGGAGATCATCCGCGCGTGCGCGCGGGAAGCCGAGGCGCTCGGGTACACCTCCTTCTGGGTGAACCATCCCGGCTCGACCGACGGCCTCGTGGCCCTGGGCCTGGCGTCGCGGCAGACGGAGCGGATCGAGGTCGGCATCGGGGTGATCCCGCTCCACACGCGCGGGCCGGAGAGTATCGTCCAGGGCGTGCGCGCGAACGTGCTGCCGCTCGAGCGGCTCCTCCTCGGGGTGGGGAGCCCGAACCCAGACTCCCTCAAGCGCGTGCGCGACGGGGTGGCCGCGCTACGGTCCCAACTCCAGACGCGCATCGTCGTGGCCGCCCTCGGTCCCAAGATGTGCCACCTCGCCGGTGAGGTCGCCGACGGCGTGCTCTTCAACTGGCTGACGCCCGAGCACGCGCGCCGTTCCGCGGAGTGGGTGCGCGCCGGCGCGACCGCGGCGAGACGGAAGCCGCCGAAGCTCTTCGCCTACGTGCGCCTCGCCCTCGGCCCCGTGGCGTGCACGAGGCTCGGGGAGGAGGGCGGCCGCTACGCGCGGATCCCGGCGTACGCCGCCCACTTCGAGCGCATGGGCGTGAAGCCGGTGGAGACGGCGATCGCGGCGCAGAGCCCGGACGCGATCGCGCCGGTGCTCGCCAGGTGGCGCGGCGCGGTCGACGAGGTCGTCCTCCGCGCCATCACCGGCGAGGACACCGTCGAGGAGCACGTGGCGCTGCTCCGGGCGGCGAAGCCCGGGTCGAGCGGAGGTGGAGCGTGAGCGCGAAGCCGCAGGTGCTCGAATTCGGGATGGGCGTGGACGTTCACGGCGAGGACTCGACGAAGGCGGCCTGCCGGGCGGTGTCGGACGCGATCCGGCACTCGAGCCTGCCGCTCTTCCAGGAGGTGCGCGCGCGGGGCGGGAAGATGCTGGTGGACGTGACCGTCGGCGTCCCCGACCCGGCGTCGGTCAAGGTGGACGTGGTGCGGCGCGAGCTGCCGCACGGCGAGGTGACGGTGCGCGCCGTCGGCGGCGGCCTGCGCGTGCCGGGCAGCGACACGCTCATCGCGTGCGCGGCCATCACGGTCAGCATCGCCGACCCCGAGGAGCCGCGGCGATGACGACCGCGACGACCGGCATCGGCTTGAAGCGGCTCCAGCACCTCGTCCTCTGGGTGTCGAACGTCGAGCGCAGCGTGCGCTTCTACCACGACGTGCTGGGCTTCGAGGTGAAGAAGCGATATCCGAACGCGGCTTTTTTGAGGATCTCCGGCAGCCCCGACGACCATCACCTCGGTCTCTTCGAGCAGACGGGCATGGCCGCGCCCGACGAGGGCGTGGCGCGCATGTACCACTCGGCGTGGGAGGTCGGCGACATCACCGACCTCGTGCGCGCCCGGCAGCGCCTCGGCGAGGCCGGCGCGCTGGTCGGCTCGTCGAATCACGGCGTGAGCCTCTCGCTCTACGCCAAGGATCCGGACGGCCTCGAGTTCGAGATCTTCTGGACGGTCCCGGGGGGGGTGTCCGCCCGCACCACCGAGCTTGATCTCGAAGGCGAGCTCGCGCACCGCGGCCTGGCCATATCCTGACGTGAGAGCCGGGGCGCCCCGAAGG